>CAYZXR010000017.1:14752-16245 GCA_964482475.1 uncultured Planctomycetia bacterium
CCTCACCAATCAACTCTATAGCCGACAATTTTCCTAGCCCAGCTTCCAATACTTCTGATACATTCTTATATCCAGCCTCTTCCAAGGCTGTAATAACTTCCTCACTAAATCCCGAAACCTTTTTGAGAGAAACATCCACGTCTTCAACTACGGCATCAGCTTTAAGCTCCCATCCGACGAGTTTAGACGCAAGTCGTATATTTCTCCCCTTCTTTCCTATCAAGAGTGCCAACTGATCCTTAAGAACTGTAAGTTTAATCTCTCCGGCTTCTCTGTCTATCTCCATGCCATATATTTCTACTGGACTCACCGCACCCCGAACATACTCGGCTATATCGTCATTCCATCGAACTATGTCTATCCTTTCACCTGACAGTTCCCGCACGATTTCCTTGACTCGAGAGCCCCTCATGCCTACACAAGCCCCAACAGAATCAACTCTTTCATCTTTCGACAGAACTGATATCTTTGTTCTCTCTCCCGCTTCTCTGGCAATAGCAACTATTTCTAAAATTCCCTGTGAAATTTCTGGCACTTCTAACTCAAACAGTTTTTTTACGAACATTGGGTTAGACCGCGTCAGAATTATATCCAATCCGCCTGTTTTTCTCTCTACCTTGAGCAAACATGCGCGAATAATCTCTCCTTGCCTAAATCTCTCTCTTGGTATCTGTTCGGATCTCGGTAATACCGCCTCGGTATCATTTAGCTCCACAATAATGTTGCCTTTTTCAAACCGATGAACTGATCCACTTATGATCTCTCCTTCTCTTTCCTTGTACTTTTCAGAGATAACATCACGTTCGGCCTCACGAATCTTTTGTATCATCACCTGTTTGGCGGTCTGTGCCGCAATACGCCCGAATTGTTCACTCTCAACTTCGGTATCACCCTTGAAAACAGTGATTTCTCCGGTTTCAGTATCCATTTCCACAGATATTTCCTCCTTGGAAAGATCCGGATCTCCGATTATCTTATACGCCGCGCTGGTCAGAGCGCTTTCTATCGCCTCAAAAAGAATTTCTTTGCTAATACCCTTTTCTCGCTCCAAACGCTCTATCGCCGATAAAAGTTTATCGTTCATTATTTATCTCCATCGTTTATTTACCTATTTTTTTCACTCGCAATCTAGCTTTCGCTATCTTATCACGTTCTATTTCAACAATTCTCCCACCGTCTTCTTCTATAGCAATATTACCGTTATCACGGATTCCTAGCAATTTCCCTTCTATATCATTCTTTCCATCAACAGGTTCTCGGGTAGTCACACGAACTTCCTTGTTTTCTGCCCATTCAAAATCATTATCCGTTTTTAATACACGGTCTAACCCCGGCGAACATACTTCAAGAGCATATTTACCTGAAAAAAGTCCTTTTTCATCGATCCAGAAAGCAATGTTCTTATTAAACCGAGCGCACTCATCAAGTGCAATGCCGCCCTGTTTATCTAATATCACCTCTATACTAAGAACATTCTTCCCAGTTGATCCTAT
>CAYZXR010000017.1:16345-18642 GCA_964482475.1 uncultured Planctomycetia bacterium
CTCTGCGGAAAGCGAATAAAAAAATAAGCGGGCACCTGGCCCACTTATCACACATTCCGCTTGCAAAATGATATTACTAGAATGTACGTCAAATGTCAAGAATATAATAGGTTATGAAGTTCAAGGTATATTGAGAATCGTGAATGGCAGATGGTGAATAGTAAATGGTGAATTGCGATCTAAAAACTAGACCCATAGAAACACCGCAAATGGATATCTCCCGATACCAAAGGATACAAATCCATACTACAGCTATACTAGTTTACCACTAGATTCGCTATCCTAAACTCTAATGATTTCCGGCGTCAAGAGCTTATCACTCTCAATCCAACCGATTCTCGTAAAGGACAACCCCAGAAGTGTCGCGTTATCCATCGTTTTCTTGATCCAAACAACGCGGGCGTCCGCATCAATTGGTTTTTTGTAAGAGGCATTATGGATTTTCAGGTTAAGTATGCTTCCATCCTCTACAAGGCGATTCATCCTCATAGAAACACCTCCACGTGACACGTCCTCAGTTCTGGTCTCATCTTCACTGGTTGGTTCCGATTGCCCAAGAAGATCCCTATAAACCACCGAGTGGGAAACATCATATCTTGGATACTTTCTTCTCTCGTTCACTTGGCATCCTCCCCCTAACGTTGTAAATCAACCTTCCTGCTTTAAGCCCATTATAAAGGAAATGCATAGCGGATGCAACTTTTTCTACTTTAACAACAAATCTATCCGATTTTCAAAAGATCACGCACCTTATCAATGACCTCATCCTGTCCTACAAGCGTTGAAGATCCCGTACGTCGATCTTTCACCTCAACCTTTTCCTGGTCCAACGACTTCTTTCCAACAATAACCTGTACAGGAAATCCAATAAGATCCGCATCTTTAAATTTAACTCCCGGAGACTTTTGAGTCCTGTCGTCGATCAGAACATCCAGTCCCTCTTCCTTGAAAGTCGCGTACAGTTTTTCCGCTTCCGCGGTCACATAGTCATCATTTTTATTTACAATGATAATTACAACTTCATACGGCGCTAGATCCGTAGGCCAGATTATCCCGTTTTCGTCATGACTTGTCTCAACAAGAGATGCCAGTATCCTATTTACACCTATGCCATAACAACCCATTATCACCTGACGTTCCTTGCCATTCTCATCAAGCACACAAACATTCAATGGATCAGAATATTTTGTTCCAAGCTTGAAGGTATGACCTATCTCAATGGCAGTCGCGATCTCAATACCCTTACCACATTTCGGGCAAACATCATCGCTATTTATTACCCGTGCGTCTATCCATTCATCAACCGCAAAATCCCTTCCATGATTAATTCCAATGAAGTGTTTATCCTTGGCATTGGCTCCTGCTACAGCATTAACCATGTTTCCAACGGAATAGTCCGCGTAAATTGGCAACCCAAGCCCAACAGGCCCCGAAAACCCCATTGCCCCACCGGTCACCTCAATCACTTTTTCTTCACTCGCAAGGGTCAACTTGCCGACTTTTAGATTGTTTTTGATCTTTGCCTCATTCGCCTCATGGTCCCCTCTCACAAGAACCGCGATCGGTTTCCCATCCGCCATATAAATAAGCGTTTTCAGAATAGAGGTTAACTCAATTTTAAAAAAGTCGCTTACTTCCAAAGCCGTACTTTTCCCGGAAGTTAGCGTCTCTTTCATGTCGACTTGCACTTCGGAATTTTCTTCTTTTTCATTATCCTTGTTTATAGCGGCAATTTCTGTGCTCGCGGAATACCCACAGGAAGAACATCGTACTATCCGATCCTCTCCTATGTCGGAAGGGATCATGAATTCATGTGAAACCGCGCCCCCCATAAGACCCGGATCCGCTTCAACGGGTACGTATGGAAGACCACATCTCTCAAATATCCTGCAATACGCGTCATACATTTTTTTATAACTTTGTTCCATCCTTTCCGCGTCTATATCAAAGCTATACGCGTCCTTCATTATGAATTCACAACTTCTTATTACCCCAAACCTAGGTCTTAATTCATCTCTGAATTTTGTCTGGATCTGATAAAGTATCAAAGGAAGTTCCTTATACGATCTTATCTCCCCCGAAACAAGATCAGTTATCACTTCCTCGTGAGTCGGACCAAGCGCAACTTTTTTTCCATGGCGGTTTGTAAACTTTATCATCACATCACCGATCACATCATACCGACCTGTCTTTTTCCATAATTCGACAGGCTGCAACGCCGGCATTAAAAGCTCCACCGCCCCCGCGGCATCCAATTCTTCACGTATTATTCTTTCTGCCTTTTTCAAAGCTCTGAA
>CAYZXR010000018.1:0-18266 GCA_964482475.1 uncultured Planctomycetia bacterium
TTAATGATAGAAAAGACAGGGGAATATCTATCCCTTGCGGTTTCCAGGCCCAAGACAGAATCTTTGCCTTTCCGCCAATAATTATACAAAAGAGTAGTTAATATCAAGCTATTCTTTTTTGCAAGCATACAGTACCGTTTATCAAATTGAACCCATAGCTGTACCCAATCTTAATCCCACACCTGGAACCACCAGGGACAGGTACCGAATCAATCCCAGACCTGTCCCAAAGTTAATCCCAGGGGTGTCCCCAAAAAGTGTTAAAATCTTTTTATGTATGCTACAATAAAATCAAACATACAAGTATAACCTGGAGAAGAAAACATGCTTGATTTATCTAACATTAAAGAGTTAGCAACAGTTTTACACCCAGAGATTGGAGTTATTGGTCTGGGTCGTCCCAATATATCAAAAGACCAATATATTGATGCAAGAGAAATAATCTTTTCTATTGTGTCTGGGATTGAGTCACTTCTTGATGAATTAATAAAAGTTAAAATGGACAAGAATTATTCAGACATTTTAGAGTCCTTGGAAACTAATACAGGTGATGTGGTTAACGAAATGGTAGAAAAGATGTATTTTATGCAAAAATACAGCGTATGCAAAAAACTCTACAAAATTGATAAAACAAAAAAAATAAAAGCATTTTTAGGGACATTAAATGAAATAAGAAATGCTTTTGCTCATAATAAACCGTTGTCCCATGGAGGCTATAATTTTGATAATGTAAACATCCTTGAAATTACCTCTAATGGGTTAGAAACAATTTTTTCAAAGGCCTTACATTTGATATTAAATCTAAAATCTCTCCTAACTACCCAAGAAGAATATATAGCAAGAAAAGATAATATAAATGGGTTTGATAAAGAAAAGTAAATAACTGGGGACGGGACTCGAATTAATCCCAGGTCGGGGGAAAAGTTAAAGCTAGACCTGTCCCAAAGTTAATCCCAGACCTGTCCCCGAATTAAAGCTAGACCTGTCCCTAAAAATCACCTTTCATGCTATAATGCTTTAATAATATAATACAAAAAAGGAGGCTATTCATGCCAGAACAAGAAATTGGAAGCGTTGATCATTATTTTGATAAGATCTCAGTTGGAATGATTACCTTAAGCGGGGTGCTTAAGGTGGGTGATGCTATTCATGTTATGGGGAAGCATTCGGATTTTTCTCAGGAGGTTGACTCGATGCGGATAGAGTTTGATAATGTAACTGAGGCTAAAGAAGGGGATAAGGTGGGGATAAAAGTTGTCCAACCTGTCCATACCAACGATAAAGTATATAAGGTAATCGCTTCGGAAGAATAGGGAAGTTTTTAGAATTCAAGCCACACCTGTCTCCAGTTTAGGAAAAAATAACATTCAAGTGAGGTCGGTATGAAAAAATGCCCATATTGTGCAGAAGAGATACAAGACGAAGCTATTAAGTGTAAGCACTGCTATTCAGATTTAACTAAAACAACGACGGATAAATGGTATTTAAAAACCTATGTGCTTGTCTTAGGTTTATTGACTATAGGTCCGTTTGCGTTACCATTGCTATGGATAAACCCACGTTACTCTAAAATCAATAAAATAATAATCAGCATAATCGTAATAGTTTTAAGTTATTACCTATTCATCAGCATGATGAGTGCTTTGAAATCCATAACAGAGTATTATGATATATTGATGCAGGATATTCTTAAAACATATTGATAACCAGGGATGGTTCGCGGGGCCTTCGGCTTGCGGAACCTTCTTAAAGGAGGAAATGTGAAAATCAAAACGATAATTCTAGTTGCTTGGATAGTGTGTTTTATGTGTTCTACGGTTCAGGCGGAAATGCCGGCTGTAAACAAATTGGGGCGAGGTCTCGCAAATATAGCCTTAGGTTGGTGCGAGATTCCTGTAGAAATGGGGGATACATTTGCAGAGGGAAATTCGACAAAAGCTATTTTTGTTGCGCCTATTGTAGGTCTTTTTAAGGCTGTTGTTCGTACAGGTGTCGGTATTTTTGAGGTTGTTACTTTTCCGTTCCCAGTACCTAAAGATTATGAGCCTGTTCTTTTGCCAGAGTACATAATGGGAGACTAACTAGACCTGTCCCCAAAAACAAACGTAAAGGAACCGTTTAAATGATATTTTTTCTGATGCGAATAGCAGTATTTATAGCATTTCTTTACCTTATCTATTTTTCCTATAAGTCATTACAGAAGCCTACCGGAAAAAAGGTAAGTAGAACAACCACTATTACTGCCTGCCCATCTCCGAAGATCTTTATGGACTATACAGAAGGAAGGATAAAAGGTAAAAAGAAGAAAGACATAGATAGCCATATAGCTCATTGTGAAAATTGCCAAGATGCTTTGAAAAATGTGTTTAATATGCCCAAATAATTCCGTGGGCACAATACTTAATTATAAAAATCACTGGGGACAGGTACCGAAATAATCCCAGACAAATATTGGTACAAGGAGGAAGGAAATGGACGTATTTTTAGGATTGGGCGCGATGGTTTGGGCTGTAGCAATAGCTATAGTTGGAGTTTGTTTGGTAATTTCACCACTAATGATTTGGAAACATACCAAGGCTACAAGTCAAAAACTTGATAAGCTAATAAGTTTAATGGAAAAACAATGAACAACTGGGGACGGGTTTCGAATTAATTCTAGGCTGGGAGAAAGCAGAAAAGCTTAATATTGCACTACAAAAATTCGAAAAATATAAAATGTAGTGTAAGGACAGATGCCAGCTTAGCTATACATACTAAAAAAAGGGATTAATATGATAATTAAAAAATTGTCTGAAATGGAGATCATGAAAAACGCGCATGGAGTTGATGTGCGGAATGTTTATAATACATCCGACGCTATGATTTCTGTAATTACATTACTTCCCGGTGAATCATTGAAACGGCATATTACTCCGACTGATGTTGTCTTTTATGTGCTGGAGGGTGAGGGGGTTGTTGAAGTCGGTGATGAGAAGATGCAGGTTGGAAAAGACGCTCTTATTGAAAGTCCCAAGGATATCGTACATTGCTGGTATAATGAAAGTAGTGAGCCGTTAAAGTTCATGGTAGTAAAAGCGCCGAAGCCAACAGAGAAGACAGTGTTCATAGATGGCTAGATAAAGCGTCTGCTATTGTAATCCGAAGGGGCATTATGGAAAACAAGAAAAAAATAAAAATAGCGTTTTTTGATACAAAGCCTTATGACAAAAAGTCATTTGAGGAAGTAAATAAAGACTATAATTATTCAATAACTTTCTTTCAGGATAAGCTGAATGAAAATACGGTGAGCTTGGTCAAAGGGTTTAATGTGGTTTGTGCCTTTGTTAATGACAAAATAAACAAAACTACTATCAAGGCTCTTATCGAGAACAAAGTAGATCTGATCACGTTAAGGTGCGCGGGGTATAATAATGTTGAATTAAAAGCCGCTTACGGGAATATACATGTTGTTAGGGTTCCGGCTTATTCGCCCTATGCGGTGGCTGAACACGCGGCCGCGCTTATGCTAAGTCTTAATAGAAAAATACATAAAGCCTACAACAGAATAAGAGAAGGTAACTTTTCTATAGATGGACTGATGGGTATAGATCTGCATGGCAAGACAGCGGGCGTGATCGGAACGGGAAAAATAGGCAGGTGCTTTGTTTCTATAGTGAAGGGGCTGGGCATGAAGGTGCTTGTTTATGATCCTTTTCCGGATAAAGAATATGCGGATAAAGAAGGGGTCGAATACGTGGAACTTGAGGAAATTTATAAAAGATCTGATATTATTTCGCTGCATTGTCCGCTCAATCCAGACACCAAGCATTTAATTGGAGACGAAACTATGAAAATGCTAAAAGATGGCGTTATAATCATAAACACAAGCAGGGGTGCCCTTGTAGACGCAAAGGCTCTTATCAATGGGCTGAAATCCGGGAAGATAGGCGGGGCATGTCTTGACGTATATGAGGAGGAAAGCGAATACTTTTTTGAAGATCATTCTTCAACCATTATTAGTGATGATGTGCTCGCAAGATTATTAACTTTTCCGAACGTTCTTGTGACATCACATCAAGGTTTTTTCACAAAAGAAGCGCTTCACAATATAGCTGTAACAACTTTTGATAACATAAAAGAGTATTTTAACGACGGTTATTTAAAGAATGAGATCTGCTACAGATGCGGTAAGAAATGCAGAAAAAAAGATGAGAAACGTTGTTTTTGAATAACAACCATCAAGGACAGGTACGAAATCAATCCCATACCTATCCCTATAAACTTAAAATTATCTAATTTCTTGTAGTGCAGATAACCCAGTGGTACAATAAAATATATCACAAAGGGGTGGTGTATGAAGTTACGGACAGTTACTAGTTGAAGACAAACTTTTTTAGTAGAGTTTGTCTTTTTTTGTCCAAATTAGAAATCTTTGATATTGACCAGGTCGAGTTGGCCTGATAGGAAACAAAAAATGGAAAATAAAAACAAAACCAAACAACAATTATTAGACGAAAACAAAGTTTTACGCGCACAAATTGAAGTTTTCAAGAAAACAAGTGCGAAGCGCAAGGAGACTGAGGAATATTTACGAATTAGCGAATTACGTTTTAGAACGATCTATGAGTATGCGCCTGTTATGATAAACTCTTTTGATAAGGACGGATTTTGCCAATTGTGGAATAATGAGTGTACAAAAGCTTTAGGATGGACCATGGAAGAAATGAAGGCTTGCGATAAACCACTTGATTTATGCTATCCAGATCCTGAAGGTAGAAGAAAAGTAATGGAAAGTATAACTACGACAACAAAAAAAGTTTTTAGAGAATGGCATCCTACGGCGAAAGATGGTTCGGGGCATGTCCATATGTGGGCTAATTTCGATTTACCTGATGGTGCGGTTATTAGTATCGGGTATGATATTACAGAGATAAAAAAGACAGAAGAAAAACTTAGAAAAGCTAGGGAAAGAGCAGAACAGGACAATGAGATAAAAACCGAATTTCTTATGAATGTTTCGCATGATATTCGTACACCCATGAATGTGATAAATGGGTTTAACGAACTTCTTATGAAAACGTCACTTAATGAAGAGCAGGAAAAGTTCTGTTCGATAATAAAAAGAAAAGGTTCTGGCCTTATTAGGTTGATAGAAGATGTTATTGATATAGCGGCTGTCGAAAAAGGGGTCATAAGGATAAGTCAAAGCGCTTTTTTTGTTCAAGAACTGATTGAAGACTTAAAAGAAACAGTTATCGCGCAGATAGGCGACAGGAATATAAGTTTCAAATGTAACGTCGCTAGTAATGTTCCCTGCCAACTTTTAGGGGATTTAATGAGATTGAGGCAGATATTGGAGAACCTGTGTGGTAATGCCGTGAAATATACGGATGAGGGTGCAATAAAACTTACAATAAGCGCCGATAGTGAAGCTATTGAAGGTAACCTTCGAATGATTCGTTTCTCGGTAGAAGATACGGGTATAGGTATACCTGAGGATAAGATCCAGCATATTTTTGAACCATATTCCAGGTTTCATGAATTGCGGGGAGATAAAGAGAAAGATGGGGTTGGAATGGGGTTGCATATTGTTCATACGCTTATAAAAGAGATGGATGGAGTGATTACCGTTGAGTCGGAGGTTGGAAAAGGAAGTAAGTTCTTGTTTGAATTGGGAATGGAAGAAGCGGAGATCGCCAGTGAAGATGTAGAAAATGATTTATCGGAAAAATTTGACACAAAAGTTAATTTGTCAGGTATGAATATACTAATTGCCGAAGATGATGAGGATTCACGAGAGTTGATGAACCTGGCATTGGGAAAAGTTAACTGCAATGTTCAATTTGCACATGATGGTGATGAGGTTTTGAGAGAGCTGAAGAATAGAAAATATGACTTGGTTCTTATGGATATCAGGATGCCCAAAATGGATGGATTTAAAACTACAGAGATAATAAGGAGAGAGATAGACAAGGTTGTTCCGATAATAGCTATAACCGCTCATGTAATGGATGGGGTGGAAGGTAAATGTAAAGATGTTGGAATGAGCGGGTATATTGCAAAACCGGTAGATATTAGTAGGTTGAAGAAAATAATTCAGCAGTATGTATCCAAAAAATAATACAAGACGCTTCATGTAACGCTATATGATTCAAAGAGTTGTGGAAGAAATATTTCACAAGTCCCCAGGGACAAACAACCAGGTACGGTTCGCTGCGCCTTCGGCTTGCGGAACCTTCTTATGGCCTCAGAAGTTCACACGGTTCTCGAATCAATCCCATGCTTGTCACCAAAATATATTCCAGTAATGTAAAATTCATTTCCTCTTATGCGATAGTGGGGTTATAATGAAAAAATGAAATGTCTGATCGGGGGTCTTGAGAGTTAAGGACATTGTAATAGAAAGTTTGCTATGGAGGCATAATTTGAACATTTTGGTTTTTAATTGTGGAAGTTCTTCTCTTACATATAAAGTATTTCGAGCAGAGAATGTTGACAATGTAGAAGAAATTTTATCAGGTAAGGCCCATAGGGTAGGGATAAAAGGGGTTGAACCATCTTTTATCGAAAACCAGTATGAAAACAAAATAGATAAGAAAATTGTACCTATTGAGAATCACAAAAAAGCTTCTAGTTTTATTTTGGAATACATTAAGGATAAGAATATACCCATAGATTATGTCGGACATCGTTTCGTACATGGAGGATCCAAGTTTACGGATACAACTTTTATTGATGAAGATGTTCTTGAAAAATTGGTGGATTGCATCCCTTTAGCTCCTATACATAATCCAATTTCCTTAAGTGTGATAAGACAAGTCAGTATTTTTTTAAAGAATGTTCCTCAGTATGTTGCTTTTGATTCCGCTTTTCATTTCGACATGCCAGAATATTCGTATACGTATGCATTGCCCAAGCGTATTGTTGAAGAATTCGGTTTCAGAAAATATGGGTTCCATGGTCTTTCATATTCTTATGTTTGCAAAAAGGCCTCACGGTTTCTTCAAAGAGATGCAGAGGAATTAAAAATAGTCGCATGCCATCTTGGAACTGGAGGAGCAAGTGTTGCCGCTATTCAAGGTAACCGTCCCATAGACACTTCTATGGGGTACTCTCCCTTGCCAGGATTGGTAATGAGTACTCGTTGTGGGGATATAGACCCGATGCTTACCTTGTATGTGATGATCATGTATGGATATAGACCGGACCGTTTGATGGATCTTCTCAATAACGAAAGCGGTCTTTTGGGTGTCTCAGGTGTGTCAAGTGATATCAGGGATATACTTCATGAAGTTTCTGAGGAAGAAAATCAGTCGAAGCTGGCGTTTAAAATGTATGTACATCGTTTAAAAAGGTATATCGGAAGCTATATTGCTCTTTTAAAGGGAATAAATGTTCTCATTTTCACTGATGATATAGGTGTACATAACTGTCAAGTCAGGGAAAAAATATGTGAAAAAATGGACTGGGCAGGAATCATGCTAGACAATAATAGCAACAAAGAAGTTATGGATGACAGAGTATATAAAATAAATTCTGACGATTCGAATGTTGATATATTAACTATCCCCACTAAGGAAGAACTTGTTATCTGTTTGGAAGGTTTGAAAATCATTGGGGGTGAAAGATGATTGTGCTTTTTAGACCTGCACCGCCCTTTGTGGAATTTTGTAAGGTGGAAAATGGCAAATTTTCTGTTGAAAAAGTTAAATTCATGCCGGATGAAATAAATGAGATAATCCAGGATCCCTCCAAGGTAGAAGGCATTGGATACTTGTTACACCACGGTGGTGAAATCTGCACAGAGACCGAAAGCATTATAAATAGAGAAGTATTGGATAAGCTCGGACAATGTATTGGTTTTTCTCCCGAGTGTAATGATTTGACCTTAAAGATGGCACGAATATTCTTTAAAAAATTTCCACATATACCACAAATCCTTTTTTGTGATACTGCGTATTTTAATGATCTTCCACCTGAAGCTAGTAACTATGCGGTTCCATCTGTACTTCGCAAACAAGGTATCAAGAGATATGGAGGAAATGGTTTATTACATAGTTGGGTCTCTCAAAAGATGCAACAGGTTGAAAATAAGAGTTTTGCTAAGCTTATAAGTGTCCATCTTGGAGATAATTCTAATATTGCCGCGATAAAAGATGGCAGACCCGTTGATACAACGATTGGATTTACTTCATGTGAAGGGTTACCTTCTTCCCGTGGGTGCGGGGATGTAGACCCTACTGTAGTTTTTCAGCTTCATTCAAAGGGTGTGTCATTCGAGGGTATATATGATCTACTGTCTAATGAAAGTGGGTTCACGGGGCTTGCCGGTTGTGAGTGCCATTATTTGGATATTATCAAGGAAAATAAGATTCCCAATATATCCAAGGTGAAGCAAGTGTTGTTGTATGATATAATTAAATACATCGGTGCTTTCGTGTCTCTAATGAATGGCGTTGATGCAGTGGTATTTAATACACGTTATCCGGATGAGTCGGAAGCCTTCATTTCAGAGATATGTGAAAAGTTGAATTTTTTGGGATTAAAACAAGGTAAGATTATAAGGCTGAAAGATTCTTTCCAAGGGGTTACAGAAACAGGTGCAAAGGTAGCAGTATTATGTGTGAAAAAGGACCAGTGGAATATTATGTTTAATGGGGTTGAAAAAATAGTAAAAAAGGAGATGTAAAATGTCAGATGGAAAAAAATTCTTAGTAGATATTGGAATGGAAAATATGCCATTTCCGATGAGAGTAATATCTAGAGAAAACCCGGAAGGGCAGGAGACAATTGCGAATATTGCAATTAGCGCACGTATTATGCGAGAATTTGAAGCGGGATGGATTGATAAATTCATACAGATTCTTCATAAGCACAGAGATAAGATAGGCACGAAGACTCTTGCTGATAATGTCGCGGCTTATGAAAAAGAACTTAACGCTTCAAGTGTAAAGATAGATTTTGATTATCCAATGTTTATCGAAAAAACAACTCCTGTATCTAAGGAGAAATGTTTGGTAAGGTATTTGTGCGCTTATTCCGCAAAGACCAGTACCGTTGATAAGGTCAGAACCCATTTTAAAATACAAATACCAGTTATCACCACTTATCCTATTTCTTCACTGGAACAGGCTGGAGGTCTTTTTGGTCAACTCAGCGTCGTATTTATAGAAATTGAGACAAAAAAAGATGTATTTCCGGAAGATATCGTTGATATTGTAGACAAATATGCGGTAGTTCCTGTTTATTCGTTTTTAACGAAAGAGGATCAGATGTATGTTATTAACAAGATACATTCTGAGAAAAAAGACAGCGTTACGATGACGGATGAAATTAAGAATGAACTTGCGCATAAACACGATATAACATGGTATTCCGTTCGCTGTTCCAATTTTGGTATGCTTCATTCATACAGCACTGTGGTAAGTACGGAAAGAAGCGCTTGGGTACCATTTAGCACAGATGTGTAAGGAATATGTAAGGAAGTATAATTCGGGGACACAATACTTAATTATTTAAACGAATTAACCATCGGGGACAGGGGCGAAGTTAATCCTAGGGATGTTCCCGAGGATATACGCAGGACAAAAGGAGGCTATATTGGCACGAGATAATTATTCATTTAGTAAACGCCAGAAGGAATTGGCGAAGAAAAAGAAGAAAGAAGCAAAGAGACAAAGTAAACTGGATAAAAAAGCAGACGGTCTGAACGACCAGGTGGACGATCAGGTGAAAGACCAGGTGGACGATCAGTCGGGCGAGCAGGTGGACGAGCAGGGCGAGACACCGGATCAATCCTAGACCTTTTTTGGGAATAAAAAATACAAAACATAGTTAAAATATGAAGTGTATTGATTGTAAAATAGAGATGGAACGGATAGATAGAATCCTAGACGGGGCTCATGCGAAGGGTAGGCCGATCGAGGAGACGTACCAAGTGTATAGATGTCCCAGATGTTTTGTTGAGATAGAAGTAGGGGATGAAGATTATGAGGGAAATATATGAACCAACAGCAATCGAAGGACCCATTGCATGGTATTACACTTGAGATGATGGTGAACAAGTTGGTAGAAGTGTGTGGATGGGAGGAGATGGGTAAAATTATCAATATCAGATGTTTCCAAAAAGACCCCAGCGTTAAATCCAGCCTGAAATTTTTAAGAAGAACCCCATGGGCCAGGAAAAAAGTGGAAGAGCTTTATATCAAGGAGGCAGATTAATATGAAAAAATGTATTTCAGCTGTTTTTTTGATCATAATTTTCTTTGCGGTTTCAGCTTTTCCGCATTGTCAGATACCGTGTGGTATATATGATGATGATATGAGGTTTAAGATGATAGAGGAAGATATTACTACTGTTGAAAAATCCATGAACGAGATAAATAGAATTACAAATGATCAGGACATGGATTATAGTCAGATAGTGAGGTGGGTTGATAATAAAGAAGTTCATGCCGATAAAATAAGTGATACCGTAACATATTATTTTATGGCTCAGCGCATTAAACCTGTTTATGATAGAGGGGACGTCGGGTATGAAGACTATACGAATAAGTTGGTTTTGCTGCATGAACTGATATTGTATTCAATGAAAGCCAAGCAGACTACAGATCTGGATTATGTGGGAAAAATGAGAGATACACTAGAAAAATTCAAGGCTATATACTAGGACAAAATAAGGGAGAATTCATGGTATCAAAACCTAAGCCTATTCCGTTGGCTATGATAATATGCGATATGGTTATAGAGGACAAGAAGACCGGCAAGAAATCCTTGATAGGTATCTTTGACAATATCAACGCGTCTACAGCGCCTTGCGCCCATCCTCGATTGAATGTCTTTGTGTCTTTGACAGAAGGTATTGGCCAGTATGTCGGAAAACTACGATGTGTTAAGTCTGATACTAATGCTGTTATTTTTGAAGGAAAAGGTGAAATGTCATTCAAAGATAGACATCAAAGACTTGAATTTAATTTTGAATTATGCAATTTAAGTTTTCCGGAATTCGGAGAATATAGGTTCGATCTTTTTTGTGATGATCAGCCCATTATTGGCAGGAAGCTGAATTTTATTGAGCTTTCTAAAAAACATCATGAAGGAGAAGTGTGAAGTTCTTTAAAGATACAAATATTGGGTTAATTTTGATTCTTGTGGCTTCTGTGTGTTTGCTAAGCGGCTGTGGGACTTTGAGACATGCTGTGCCTTCAAGACTGCAGTCACAGGCTCAGATCTCAGGTATGCCGGACGTGAGGGCTTTTGCTGATGTCTATAACGAGGTTATTCAAGAGGATCTTATACAGTCTGCCGCGCAGGAGCC
The DNA here is from genome assembly GCA_964482475.1 of uncultured Planctomycetia bacterium. GTDB lineage: Bacteria > Omnitrophota > Gorgyraeia > Tantalellales > Tantalellaceae > JAHJBY01. Next base: position 11,297 of record CAYZXR010000018.1, read on the forward strand.
GGAAGGCGCTTATGAAATACGCAATGGAGCGAAGATTTATAGTATTCTTTCTATTTCAGGAGGGTCCGCTAACGGGGCTTACGGCGCGGGTCTTTTGAAAGGATGGTCCGCGAGCGGAACAAGACCTAACTTTAAAATAGTTTCGGGCATAAGTACTGGTGCGCTTATAGCGCCTGTCGCGTTTTTAGGTAGTGATTATGATTACATAATTGAAGAGTTTTATACGACTGTATCCACAAAAGATATTATGAAGAAAAAAAGTGTCTTAGCAATGATGTTTGGTGATTCATTTGCGTCAAACAAACCTTTAGCGAAAATTATCAAGAACATGGTGACTAAAGAAATATTAGCGGCTATTACAGAGGAGTACAATAAAGGAAGAAGGCTTTATGTTGGAACTGCAAATCTTGATGCTCAGCGTCTTGTTTTGTGGGACATGGGAAAGATAGCTTCTATGGGCGATGACGAATCATTAGAGCTTTTTCGCAAGGTTTTGCTGACCGCAGCCGCTATTCCCGCGGCATTTCCTCCGTCATTTTTTGAGGTTAAGGTGGATGGAGAAAAATATGACGAAATGCATGTGGATGGAAGCACGGTGACACAGGTTTTTTCTCTTTATGGTGTTTTGGATGGGGCTGTAAAAGAAGCGCGGGACAGGGGTATAGCTTCTCAAGAAAAGAAAATAGATTTTTTTGTTATTCGCAATGGATATATCTATCCCGCGTGGCAAGAGGTGGGAGATAGTATACCGGATATAGCCGGCAGGTCTCTGGATACCGTTATAAACGCTAACGGCATTGGGGACATATTCAGGTTATATGTTTTTTCTAAAGAGAGGGGCGTGAATTTTTATTACGCGTATATCCCTGTCGAAGGCGAAAGCCTAGCGGAAGAGATGTTTGATCCAAGGGAGATGAAAAGACTGTTTGATATGGGCTATGAAAAAGCCAAAGCGGGGTACCCATGGAAAACGGAGCCGCCGAGCTTGCAACATCTACGAGAGCATAAGGATTAGATCAAAAGGATCTATTAGATGGTTAAATGGATTGTAAGACCAGTATTATGGGGTTTGGGAATATTCATCCAGCTATGGAGTTTTGGTGTTATATATTTCTGCAGTTTCCCCAGCAATCCTACCGCTCAAAAAATAAGTATCTTCTCCTATATAGCCTTAGTTGTGATTTTCGTCCTTTTCAGTAAAAAGAAAACAAAAGCACTTCTTTTAAGTTTTATCGGGTACCTGGCGATACTTGTGTGGTTTAGTTCTATTGAGATCCCAATGGGAGGCATCTATCCGGATAATCTGGTTATGCCGTATGCTGACATTAGAGGTGAGCATATTGCCCTTCATAATGTACGTAACTGTAATTACCGAACTAAAGACGATTTCGATGTCCGATATGAAACTCGAAAATATGACCTGGAGAAACTGGAGACGCTTGATGTCTTGATAAACTATTGGGGAAATGAGCTTGTCTCACATGCCTTTTTAAGTTTTGGGTTTTCAGATGGTCAATATGTCGCGGTTTCGATAGAGATTCGTCCGGAAGTAGGGGAATCCTATGGAGAGTTTAAAGGGCTCTTTAAACAATACGAGATAATATATATTTGGGCGGATGAACGTGATCTTGTGGGACTCAGAACCAATTATAAAAACGAAGACGTATATCTCTATCGCACTATTCTAAATCCCGAGAAAGTCCGCTTGCTTTTTCTAAGCATGATCGAGAGGACAAATGATCTTTATGAACATCCGGAATTTTATAATACGTGTACACAAAGCTGTACTAATACTATAGGTGATCACATCATTAAGACCGGTATTGAAGATTTGCCTTTTTGGAAAAGAAGAGTTTTAACAGGAACAACGGATAAAAGATTATATAACGGAGCTTGGATTGAGGGCGAGGGGGCGTTTGAGGCGTTACGCACTAAATCACATATAAACGATAGCGCTAAGGCGGCAGGTAAGGAAAAAGATTTTTCATCCAAAATACGAATGCATTTATCTTCAAAGGACTCGCAATGAAAAAAATAGTTTATACGATATGTCTGGTAATGATGCTATCAAGTCCGATTTGTGCGCGAGGCGAAGCGGCTATCGGAGTAGTTGAACTTGCCAAGACAAGTTCGAGTTGGGACGGAAGCGCGTTGCCGGGATATCCGGCAGGCGAGCCGGAGGTAACCGTTTTAAAGATAACTATCCCTCCTAATACTGAGTTGCCCGTTCATGAGCATCCCGTGATAAACGCGGGTGTGTTATTGAAGGGGGAATTGACCGTTGTGACAGAATCCGGAGAGACTTTGTATTTGAAAGCCGGTGAGGCGATCGTCGAGGTCGTAGATAAGTGGCATTACGGAGTCAATGAGGGTGATGATCCTGCAGAAATCATAGTTTTTTATGCCGGAGTACAAGGCACACCGATAACTATCAAAGAATAAAGACCCCATCTAAGCCTATTTTTACTTACAATTTATACCTTGTTTTTGCGATATAGGTGTGCACTTATGCTAAAACGCAAAAAGTAAGGATATTTCATTGACGTTGCGGGCAAAAATGTTATAATATTCTTACTGTGTTATGGGTTAACAAGGGCTATTTCTGACTATTATTATTATCCAGTACTGATTTGTATCGTAATATAAGGGGATGATATGAACATTCGCTTTAACGGCTTCTGCAAAATAATCTCAACAATACTTATCGCTACATTTCTTAGCTACAATATTTCCTGGGCTAATCCTGACATGAATCTAGCTACGTCCGGCATGGCGGGTTCTCTCTTCGAAGAAGACGGAGAAATCTCAAAAATAAAGTGGTTTGTGGAGTTGGCCTTGAGAGATAACAAAGCCTATGAGGCAAGTCAAAGTCCTGTTGAGGTATTTCTGAAAGATAAGAAAGAACAGGGGGATGGTACCAGCATAATACCCTGCCATGTCGGCGAACGGATATATAGAGCCAGAGTTTCGAAGAAAAAACATGTTATAAACGTTAGCAGGGTAGGTAGTGTAGAGAATATTAATCTTATGGCTTTCAAGGTGGCAAAAAGCCGTCAGCTTGAATTTATCCCGGTAATTTCCGCGAATGATCCATTAATCAAAGAATACAGAGATACTTTCGATACATCCAGAATATCGGCACCAGTTGTTGCTGAAAGCCCGATATTTTTACAAGAAGTGAGGGAGTACGCGGCGAATAATCCCGAAAAAACATTTGTGATCATGCCTGAGACCTTTTTTAATGATTCTCCGGTGGTATTGAAGTCTTTTAATGATCTTAGAGACGCAGAGAAGATGATAAAAGAGATCAAGACGGCAATTGAGGAGAAAAGGGAAAAGGATGCCCGGGCTTCGATAGGGTCGTTGAGAGAACAAGCCGCAAATTTGCCGGAAGTAATAGGCAAAGTTATAGAGCAAGAAGTTGGTATTTTATCAAAGAGAATAGAGGAGATGGATAGTCCCAAAAAAGTGGGCGACGATAAACCTACTATTCATGAAAAGGGTTTATCCGTAATCGAAAAAATACTGGATGCGTTAATAAACCCGAGTAAAGTTACTTTAATTCTTATTTTGTGTATATTTATGGCTTATTTTCCTATGGTTCGTGCATCTTCAGTGCAAAAAGCGTTAACCGCACCTCAGGCAGAAAAAGGATCTGGAAGGATTGTAAAAACAATTTCTTCCAATCAACTTAAAGTGCGGGGCAATGAAGTAGTGCTGGACATGAAGGATGCGGATGTTTCGAGGGATCTTACCGGCTATGTGCTGGAGGTCATTTTTAAGAGCGGTAAAAGTGCTAGGTTGGAACTCTTGTTCAAGGATTCAAAATGGCGGAACGTGTATTCATACTTAATGTCACCTGTTAATGGGGTAACGAGGTTTGATCCTGCTGTCGATCCGCGTAAAGTAGACAAGTTCAAGGATTTCAGCAATATAAAAGTCGTTGGCATAAAAAGTTTTACGATGAACGGAAAGAGGCTGAAGTCAATGATCAAAGGATTCAGGCTCATTAAAGGCGGAACGAAAGCGATAGCTCCGGAGAAAGGTGCTTCCGTAGAAAAGACATCCATACGCAGATCTACCATTAAACCGAAAATATCTGGAGGGTTAGATACGGGAGCAACGGCTTCTTCTATGAAGCGTGCCATGGATGTTTCCATGTATGGGTGGAAAGTCCAGGATTATCGGGACAGCCGGGCGATACAGTCCGCGGGAGTGGACAACAAGGGTCAGGTCTGGGCGGAAGCGGATCTAGACGCGAATAGTTCCACGATCTCCAAGGGTGAAGTATATATAGATTTTCTGTATAATATGAAACGTAAAATTTTTGACCTGAGAAAGACAGAGATCACAGCCTGGGTGTACATACCAGAAGAGTTGGTTAATAGAAAAGACCCTTCTAACCCCAACGGTATACAGTTGTTCCTTAAAGATGACAAATGGGAAAATTCATACGGCACTTGGTGTAATGTAAGTGCTTCCGGATGGAAGAAAGTGCAATTTATTCCTTTAGGAAACGATAAGACAGACTTATCGCGTATACAGATTCTCGGTGTAAAGATCGGAGCGGGAGGAAGATCTTCCTTTAAAGGCAAAGGTACCATAAAGATCAGGGATGTTAAGATAAAACCGGTGTCATGGGTGCCGAAATTGGTTGCCGATAATCCCCTGGATCTTCCATGGAGGGTGCAGGATTATTCAGACAGCCAAGGTTTTTGTTCCATTAAGCGGACAAAAAAAGGGCTTGAGATATCCGTAGACATGAAAGGCGGTGACCCGCATAAAAGCAAGGGAGAGATATGCCTGAGTCTTTTAGGGGGTGTTCAATTACCCGGCAGATCAAAGGGCGTGCAGGATCTTTCCAATACAAAGATAGTGGTCACGCTTGAAGTTTCCGACGGCCTAGTTTTCAGGCCTTTCAACGGCGCGCATCTAGCCTCAAAAAGTGAGGATGAGAAAGGGAGGGTCCGATCTCAATACGGGTACTGGAAGAATATAGTAAGTCCGGGCGAGATGACATTGACATATACTCCTACTAGAGCGCCTCAGGCACCCCAGGAGTGGGATGAGGAAGGTTTTGACCCTACAAGGATATCGGAGTTGATCATTAAGCTCGGTACCGGCGGGGGCTCGACTTTCGCGTTCAAAGGAAAGATCATAGTAAAAAGCATCAAGTTTGAAAAAGCGTTCTTCCCGAAAGCTCCCAGGCTTATAACAACTCCTTACCTGAGGGAAGTGCCCAGGAAGGTCACGCCGATATCCAAGAAAGAATTTAATAAACTCAGCGGTGCGAGTAAATATTACAGCGCTTCGACATACGGTCATGATGTAGGCGGTTCGCGGGGATTCAGGGCGAGAGAGAAAGAGATAGAGGGGCATTTCCGTATGCTGAAGAAGCAAGGGGTCGAAGTTGTAAGGCTGTTTACGTTCTGTGATCTCAGAAACGGTGCCGTAAGATTTGATAGTTCAGGTAAGCCGACAGGGTATGATCCGCGTGTTGTGGATGATCTTATCGCTCTTATGTGCGCGGCTGATAAAGCAGGCATAAAACTTATACTTCCGTTATTCGATTTCAATCTGGCGGATAATGTTTCCCGTGAAGGCGATACAGGGATCGTTGGTGAACATCCTACACTTCTTACGAATCAAGAGCATAAGCAGGCTTTGCTCAAAATATTCAGAGAAATTCTTAGGGAGGTTAAAGGCCGTATGGAGAATGAGGGCCTTTATGACGTGGTAAAGGCATGGGAGCCGATGAATGAACCGGAGCTTGTCAATCTAATAGGCCAGGGCATACCTTCTGCCATGCCGTATACGCAGGCGTTCGTGACTGATGTTGCCAGGCTTTTGAGGAAAGTTTTTCCCGATAAGCCCGTTTCCCTGAGTACACAGAAACTGGAATATCTCAAATACTGGATACATCTTCTAGAACCGGATGACATAATGCAGGTACATTGGTATCTTCATATGTTGGCAAAGAATGGTCTTGATATACCGCGCGGGCATCTGAACCTTCCCGACGGTGTTGAACTCAAGGTTATATACGGGGAAGTGGAACCGGCGAGGATAAAGGAGAGCCTTGAAAAAATACGCAATAACGGTTATGACGGCGCGCTGTTCTGGAGCGACGGCACTTACATATTTACAGATAGCCCTGAAAAACTGAGAGAGTTCAAAGAATGGTTTGAAGGCGCAAGCCTGATCATTAGAAAAAGAATAAATGATATTGAGAAAGCTGTTGTTATACGGGCAAGCAACTTATCTCGGGACAAGAGTGGAACAGTGTATCTTGGAGGGGTGTGGATGCTGTTGGTCTCTATGTTTTCGGGAAAACGTAAATCTGAAGAGGAGAGGAGCCAAACTGAAGAGATGGTTCTAGAGTTGCAAGAAATAATAAAGAGAACCGAGCAAGGAAGGGGGACTCTTACAGAAGGAGAGCTTAAGAAAGTGCATGATAAGGCGCGCCATGATCTGGTTGCTGTATCGAACAGAATTCTCAACTCAAATGATCTAAAAGGGCTGATAGGAATCTTTAAGAAGATCCATGGAAAAAGTAATGAGGCTCATTGGGCATTTCAAGAGCTGGCCGACGAGATAGCAAAACGGGGGGGCAAATCCGCGTTGTATGCAGCAGGATACGACTTGATCAGTGGAAGGGACATTGTGTATAAGCGTAAAGCGCTAATTAAGGCGGCGAGTGAAATTCACGGTATTGTGGAAAATATCTCTAGAAAAGACATCGATAAAACACGTCATTTGGTGATTCTGGAAAGGTCACGCTTGAAGCTACAGAATATTATAGACAGGATGTCGAAAAAAGGTCTTACAGAAAAAGAACAGAGAGATGTGTTTAATGACCTGATTAATGAGACGGATAGAATTATTAGTTCTGTGGATTCCGCGGATGACTTCAGTATATTTTTTATACATACAAAGGGAGAAAATGGTTTGGCGCATTGGGTTCGTGGCG
>CAYZXR010000019.1:0-5452 GCA_964482475.1 uncultured Planctomycetia bacterium
AGGGTTTCTATCTTCGCTGGTGGTCGCGACTTTGTTGTCATTCATGAAAACTGTGCATGAAAACGGCGGAACAGTTCGATTATGCGAAGCATCCGAATCAGCCGCATACGTGTTACAAGTTACAAGAATGGATCAGGCGTTCATGGTATACGATACGGAAAAAGAAGCCGTGGAAAGTTTTTCATAGTAAAACAAGATTGTGTTTGCAAGGATCACTCATGAAATATTTTTTAAAAAGACATGTGAACGATGTGACGATCATCAGTTTCCAGTTTAAAGAGATAAGCATCGACCAGAGAGAAGAGCTAAAAAAGCAACTGAAGGAGTTGTTAGAGACCCATCACGACAAGTATGTCTTTAATATGAGAAAGATAGGATTTTTCACATCTCTTATGATCGCAACAACACTTTTTTTTGCTAAAGAGCTTTCCAAAAAGGATGGTGAGATTAAGCTTTGCGAGATGTCAGACGAAGCGATGGATGTGTTGCGGCACACAAAGCTCGAGCAAGTTTTTGAAACATACGATACGGAAAAAGAAGCCGTGGAAAGTTTTCAGGAAGGATAGCAATTCACAATATTTTTTGAACAGTTCTTTAATTAGGTAGCAGTGGAAGTTATAATTGTTTAGTCCTCCTTCACCGAATTATTTTATTAGGCTTCGAAGGACGAATTCAACTAAGGAGTTCATTTCATGAATTCCAAGTTTCATTCGGAGGGGTGGCAGAGTGGTTGAATGCGGTGGCCTCGAAAGCCATTGTGCCCTTTTGGGTACCGGGGGTTCGAATCCTCTCCCCTCCGCCATTGATACCAATTCGAACCCTTGTGTCTTTCATCCAAAAGCGCAAGGGTTTGAATTTTTGTATGGGCCACATAATAAGGCTTGAACTTGTTTCCACCCCTGTCATTCCCGCGAAAGCGGGAATCTTCATCAATAATCGCCTCCGGATCAAACTCCTCATCAATTACAGGTTCTAGCTTTATTGGCCCAAGCACCCCCTTAAGCGCCAACGCCGCAGCCGTAGTTTTCTTGCTCAAAGTTTCATGAAACTTCTCCAACCTATGATCTATCCACTCCTTAGGTGGTGATTTGAATGTATTCTTCTGTTGATACTCAAGCGACTTAAGTTCAGCCTGCAATACTTCCCCCTTGGATTCCGCCTCTTTCATCGCTTCCGCGACAGCATTAGAGAAGTTCCCCGCCTTAACAAAATTCAAATAATTCTGTATCTCCTTCGCAACCTTGTCATATTCATGTTTCTTTTTCTTAACATGTTCCGGTACTTGATTAAGGCCTTTTTGAATAAGTTTTTCGAGATTTTTATATACATAGCTTAAATTGTCGGCAGTTAAGATCTTCTTATTAAGATCATTGATAATAACTTCCTCAATCCGCTTACGTGGGACCAGGAGTTTATTCTCACAAGTCTTTCGCTTGGCGTTGTAACATCCGTAGTAGCCGGATCCTTTTCCGCTGACAAGAACAATAGCCCCTCCGCATGAATTGCACTTCAAGAGTCCGGACAATAGGTGAGTGGGGTTGGTGTGAACGTAGCTTTTCTGCCTTTTTCCTGTGGAACCTTTTTTGACGGGAAAAGCTCCATTGATTTCTTTCCAGCGTTTTTCAGTTTTATCCCAGGTCTCTTTATCAATGATTATCAAGTTTTCCTTGAAGAATGAAAGCCGTTCCTTTTCGGGGCGAGGGACATGTTTAATTTTACCGGTCATAGGGTCTCGCACGTTTTTCCATTTTCGCCATACCCATTGCCCGATGTATTTCTCATTCTTTAATATTCTGCTTACAGTAGAGGTATTCCAGCCGCCTGTATATCCGCGTTTTGTAGGCACTTTATCCGTATTCAGTCCTTTAACAATCTTGCTTATGCTCGTGCCGCCAGTGAATTCTTTGTAGATCCTTTTCACAATATCCGTTTCTTCCGGATTGACTTTGTGAACCATCCCTTCATATTTAGGTTGCCCTCTCTTGTTTAATTTCATCTCTCCTACAGGGCAGGACTTGTAACCATAGACACTTTCACCGGTACTGAACCCGCGTATTTTCTGGCCTTCTAATCCGCGCATAGTCTTTTTCTTTAAATCATCAAGGTAGAGCTCATTAATAAGCCCTCGGATATGGATGCCCAACTTAGAATTATCATCATCCGTGATAATCCCATCAGAAACAGAGATGATCTTTACCTGATGATAATCGAACTTCATGACCATAGTAAGCATTTGATGGTTACTGCGAGATAATCGGGAAAGATCATCAACAGCGACAGCGTCAAATTCTTTGTCTTCCATAGCTTTTTCAAGAGCCTGAAGCCCGGGCCTTGTGCGAATAGACCCAGAAATAGCCTCATCAATGTAAATATGCTTCTCAGAAACTATATGATCATTTTCCGAGATATACTTCTTACAAACCCTAATCTGATCATCAATGCTCTTTTCACTCTGATTTTCCGATGAATACCTCGCGTAAATGGCTACTTTCATATTGTGCCTCCCCCGTCTTTGCGAGCCGGCGAAGCCGGCGCGGCAATCTCTGTAAAAACATCCTTATTTTCCCTCGCCACCTGAACATATTCCTCCGCCATAATCTCCACCACAACATCCAATAGCGCCTGAATAGCAGGGCTATCCTGCCAATTCAAGCATATGCTCCCGTCAAACCCGTCTTTGCGAGGGAGCGAAGCGACCGAAGCAATCTCTATATTTCCCTTATTCATGTAATCCTTGATTTTATCCTCAAATGGGTATATATTACTACTCAATGGTATAAATGACGATAAAGTATGACCTAATAATCAGTATACCTTATATGACTAAATTATACCCTAAAAGGTATATATAGTCAAGTGATTATTTGAAGTTTTTTATATAGAAATGAGAAAAGTGAGAAACAATGACAAAGCTTTCTACACAAGATTTAATAGAAACTATTCTTGCAATACCCGTTGAAGACAGAACAACCGAATTTAAGCGGCTAACAGCAGATTCCATAAAAAAAATAACAGAATCTATTGTTGCAATGGCAAACACTGATGGTGGCACCATTATCCTGGGTGTAGATGATCCACAAAAAACGATACTTAAAGGGTTAGCCAGAGTTTACGGTATTGAAGAAGATCTAGAAAAGTATGACGAACTTGGTCGAAATGTTCAGAAAATAACTCCGCCTATATCAAATATTTGGCCACCTATGATTCTTGATTGTGCTAATAATAAAAAAATTGCAATTATTGTTGTTCCAAAAGCTACCGATAATCTTCATTCAATAAATAATCATGTTTTTATCCGGCTCGAAAAGGGGAATAAAACATTAACCCCGCATGAAATTATTAAGTTTTCTTATGCGAAAGGCTTTGAACACGCCGATAGGGAATTAATTGATGTTGATTTTGATTTGTTGAAAACAGATTATTATGAAAAATGGAAACAAGCTCGTGAAATCGAACACGACGACATTCAGGATATTTTGTTCAACACAGGGCTAGCAAGAAAAGATAAAAAGAGCAAGCTCAAACCAACTCGGGCGGCAGTATTGCTTTTCGCTTTATATCCTCACAATTTAATGGAAACCAAATGCACAATCCGCGTTTTTCAATATGAAGGGACATTGGAAACTGTTACAGAAACATTAAACCTAATAAGTCGTCCGAAAACTGTCGATGGCCCGGTTATTAAGCAAATAAACGATGCCCATGATTACGTGTTAACGTTGCTCAGGGCTGGAATGAGAATTCCTTCTTCTGGTTTTGTTACTACTTATCGTTTGCCGGAAAGAGCGGTCAAAGAAGCGATAACGAATGCGGTAATTCATAGGGATTATCATATGAAAAGGGATATAGAGGTTAGGATTTTTGAAGATAGGATCGAAGTCGAAAGTCCGGGATTATTCCCCTCAAATATTACTGCTTTCAACATTGGTTTTGTTCGAGCGGAGGGATATAGAAACGATCTTATTGTGAAACATTTACGAGAATTTCCTTATCCACCTAATCTTGACAGCAATGAAGGAGTAAGAGCAATGCGCTCAGAAATGGGAAAAGAGAATTTATATCCCCCAATATTTCTCACATATCCACATATGCAATCTAGCGTAAAAGTTGTACTATTCAATGCAAATAGGGCTTCTGAATGGGACAAGGTAGAACACTTTCTAACTAAAAAAGAAAAATATGTAACAAATGAAAAAGTGCGCTCAATTATTGGAAACCCGGATACTTCAAAAGTATCGAGACTTTTAAGAAAATGGGTTGAACAGGGTTTATTAGCAAAAATCGATACAGGAGCCAAAAAAACCATAAAATATAGATTGCCAATAAGTAAGTCTCAGGGCTCTTTATTTGTTTGACATGAATGCAAGCAAACGCTAAGCCGTTTGTTTTAAACAAGTTGCATCTATTTTATTTGCAAAATAACACATTTTTATCATAAAAGGAGCCTCTCCATGAACGCCAAAAAACTGGGTAAAAAGATCAAAATGGCCCGTATAGAATTAGACCTAAATCAGACACAACTTGCTAACAAGATCGGAGCCAAGCAGAAAAGTATTTCCCGTTATGAAACCGGTGCGTCAATGCCCACGATAGAGACGCTTATCAAAATAGCAAAAGTGCTTAAAAAACTGGTGGGATATTTTTTAGAGGGGTAAGAGCATTATAGTATTAGGAAGGTCACCCTGAGGAAAAAGAGGTTGATACTCTCCGATGAATGAAAAAAAATCACAAATAATTTGACAATACCATTTTGTACGGCATACTTTTAACAACACAACACAACACAACACAACACAACACAATAGGGAAATTGTTTATGAAAGGAAAAAATATCAGCATTGACGGAAAGCGATACTATACAGTGTCCGATGTTTGCGTAGAGCTTGGAATCTTTAAGAACACACTCCTTAATTGGGAGAAAAAAGGGAAGATACCCGAAGCCACACGCGACCTTATGAGTAAATGGAGGATCTATTCGAGAGAAGACATAGACAGGATAAAAGAAATAACCGGGAGAAGATAATGACGTCAAAATACAGAAAAAAACAAAAAACACATAATTCACTTTTCCTTTTTGGTACTTTGGTAATTTGTACAATCGTTTTGGCAATACCCGCTTATGCCGGCGACATTGACCCATCGGCGGGACCGACTGACGATTCAACAAGGATGTACACCTTAGAGCAGATATATGATGTCGTGGCCGGTGACGAAGCCGTATGGCCTGCGAAACCATCAGGCGGTTTTAATGAACCAGGCGCAGGCCCTGCTTCTACAATGCATGACCTAGATGACATGCAGGGAGTGATAGCCGCGGGAGTAACTACCGCTACGGCTGGAGACATTCTTGACACCAAAACCGCGATAATCCGCGGTGCGGGAACAGGAGAGACCCTTATCACAGGCTCAATCGCTACCGAGACACTCTCCGCTGCTAACGAGACTGTAACCG
>CAYZXR010000019.1:5552-17508 GCA_964482475.1 uncultured Planctomycetia bacterium
TGCTCACAGGCAAGATTGCATGGGTAGACGGAAGTGAAATCACAGGCTCAATCGCCACCGAGACACTCTCCGCTGCTAACGAGACTGTAACCGCAGGTTACTACGCAGCCACTACTCTCTCTGCGGTTGACGCAGACTTAGCCACAGCCAACATAAAAGCAAGCACTACCATCTTCGGCATAGCCGGAGACTCGAACGTTGTGGATACCTCTTCAGGAGACGCAGTCGCCGGTGAAATCCTCACAGGCAAAAAGGCATGGGTGGACGGATCTGAAGTAACCGGTGATATTGCGGCAGGAAGCAATGTTTCAGGAGGTGACGGCTTAAAGACCTTTACCATTTTTGACGGGCTTTACTCCGGTTCAAAGACCGCCACTGCCAATGATACGGACCTGGTGGCAGGTAACATTAAAGACACTATAGTAATACTCGGCGTAACAGGAACATATACAGGTGGAGGTAGTGTAGGCCTTCCCAAGACCGGCCAGACCACATCGTACGCGACTGGAGATGATGGCGACCTCGAAGTAGGGATTGCAAGAGGTTATACTTACACAGACCCGATTACCTCCGAGGCTACAAACGTTTTAACCGATGATGTCACAGGTCTACAGTGGATTAGGAACCATACCCTAGTAAACGGTACGGGCGGAGCCACAGGCGGCAACCAGAATATTTCCGGATCAATGAACTGGTCGACGGCGTTAACAAGATGTAATGCTCTAACATACAACGGTGACAGTGATTGGCGTTTGCCGAACGCATACGAACTCTATAGTATATGTCTCCTGGAAGCGACACATGGAGCTCCGTTTATAGACACGACGGCTTTTCCGGGCACTGTTAGCTTTTATTATTGGTCGGCTACTACGTATCCCGCTCATACAAGCTACGCGCTGCTCGTAAACTTTTTTCGCGGCTACGTGTACTACCTCTATAAGACTAATAGTTATTATGTGCGTGCGGTGCGTGGCGGCCAGTAAATTTGGTAATTTGATGAATTGCTGTTAACCGTGGGTAATTAAGAAAACGTCGCTTTGCGGGTGGATTTTAAATATGGCATTACATGAGAACTTAACGATTTATAAAAAAGCGCTGGACTTGGCTGTATATTTTGAGAATATCGTGAAAAATTTTTCAAGATACCATAAATATTCCGTGGGGACTGAACTACGGGAGATGAGTAGGGAAATACTGATATTGATAGTTAAAGCGAATTCTTTGAAGGATAAGAAAGAGGCGCTTCTTAAAGTTCGGATAAAAATAGAGGAACTGAAGATCCTGATAAATATCAGTAAAGAGATAAAAGCGTTCCGTTCTTTTAAATCTTTTGAGTATTCGATAAAGTGTGCGGTAAACATAGCGAAACAGAACGAGGGGTGGATGAAAAGCCTGAATCGGGGTTCTTTAGGTCAGAACCTTGAGCGCGCGTAAGTCACTGGGCGTCTATCCGGCCCCCGCCGTTTTTTTAAGTGGCGGAAGGCATTAGAAGTCAGGTGGTGGTATCCTTAAAAAAAAGGCTTCCGCCGCCGCTGGGTCTCTTATGAAAGGGGCCATAAACTGGGTAGACAGAAATGTTATGTTAGCAGTTATTATTGGTCGGCTACTACGAATCCCAATAATACAAGCAACGCGCTGAACGTAAACTTTAATAACGGCAACGTGAACAACAACAATAAGACTAATAGTTATTATGTGCGTGCGGTGCGTGGCGGCTAGTGATTGACGGAATGGTGTTTTTGTCGACTCATGGAGGCTCGTATTAAGAATATATTTTCGTTCGGTAATATTTACAAGTGTTACCTTAAATGCAGGCGCAACAAGAGGAACACCGTTAACGCGCTTAAGTTCGAGGTAGCCGCCGGGGAGAATATATTGAGGTTGGAGCAGGAGTTGAGGAACAAAACCTATCATCCCTCTCGTTCTTTATTATTTTTTGTTAAGAAACCAAAATTAAGGGAAATTTTCGCGGCGAATTTCAGGGACAGGGTTGTTCATCATGTTCTGGTAGGATACCTTGAACCCATACTGGAAAAAATATTCATTTACGATTCCTACTCTTGCCGCAAAGACAGGGGCACACATAAGGCGGTTGCGAGGTTGCGCGGTTTTATCAGAAAAGTTTCTAAGAACGGGAATACACGGGCGTATTATTTACAGCTCGATATAAAAAGTTTTTTCATTAACATGGACAAGGATATCTTATTTCGACTTATTAAAAAAAGGACGAATAATAAAGATATCCTCTGGCTGGCGGAAACAATAATCTATCACGATTGTACTAAAGATTATGTGCTGAGGGATAAGGGAGGTTTGTTTAATTCTATACCTCGCGGAAAGAGTCTTTTCGGCAAAGGGAACATTAAAGGCGTTCCCATAGGTAATCTTACCAGTCAGTTTTTCGCCAATTTATATCTGAATGAACTGGATCAGTTTGTCAAACACAGACTGAAGTGTCGTTATTATCTCCGTTATATGGACGATTTTGTTCTTTTGAGCACATCGGAGGAGCAACTTCGATCCTGGCAGAAAAAAATAGAGACATTTTTAGAGGACGAATTAAAACTTGAGCTTAATCCCCGAAGGACAAAGTTACGGCCGGTGTCAAATGGTATTGATTTTCTCGGGTATATCGTCAGAAGAGATTATGTTCTCGTTCGGCGGAGAGTGGTAAATAATATGGATAGAAAACTTAAATATTTCGAGCGGCACGGGCATACAGGGTTGAGTAGGGAGACGATAGAACATTTAAGGAATTCAGTACAATCTTACCTGGGCCATTTTAAATGGGCGAATAGTTACAGGCTGAGAGAGAAGTTATCAAAAAGGGTTATACTCTCTGATTATTTTGAAATAAACGGCTATCAACTTGTACCAAGAGATTTGTCGGATGACTGGATAAAGATATGAAAGATTATCGGACATACAATTCATTAAGCAGAAGCATATATCCGCGTATTGTAGCTGTTATATTTGCCGTGGTATTTTGTGTTTTTTGTATCAGCTCTGCCTTTGCCTCCGAAGGAAACATAGATTCTACCGACAAATACTCCTGGAGTGAAAACGCCGGCTGGCAAAACTGGCGGCCCGCTGATTCCGGTGGCTATATAAACAAGAATTATTTAGAGGGATATGTATGGTGTGAGAATGTGGGTTGGGTGAAGCTCGGAACGGGTTCCGGCGGTGTATCGGGGACACCCCCCCAGTATGCTAATACAAACGCTACGAATTACGGCGTAAACAATGACGGAAGCGGAAACCTTTCCGGCTACGGTTGGAGTGAAAACGCGGGCTGGATAAACTTTAATTCCGCACATTCGCAGGTTACGATTAATACTTCTACAGGAGAATTTGATGGCTACGGCTGGAGCGAAAATCTTGGCTGGATACACTTCAAAAACGCTGCACCCGCATATAATGTCAAGACGAATTGGCCCACGGTAACATGGGATGGTTCTACCGACACGGACTGGGCGACAGGCTCGAACTGGGATTCCGGAGCCGCGCCTTCAAGCACGGATGACGTGGTTATTCCCGATGCCTCAACTACAGATAATGACCCCACTGTCTCAAACGGGGCAGTATGCAATAATCTCACCATAGAAGCAAGCGGCGTTCTTACCGGCGGGACAAACACCCTTACGGTTTCAGGAAGCTGGGATAATTCGGGGACATTTAACCCAGGAACAGGCGGGGTGTCGTTTACCGCCACAACAGGCACGATTACCATAGACAATAACGTAAGCTCTTTTAATGATATTTCTTTCGATGATTCGGCAGGGGACGCCACATTCCAGCTGAGCGAGACAACCGATGTAAACAGCAATTTCACTCTGACAGATGGTATCTTTGACCAGAACGGAAAAGCCCTCACAGTAGGTGGAAACTGGGCGTATTCAGGGGGAAGTTTTTCATCCGCTCCGAGCGTTACCTTTGACACCCAGGCGACAGAGACGACTATATCGGGAGAGACGACCTTTACTAATTTTTCTTGCACGACAAACAGCAAGACAATAAAGTTTACTCAAGGGACAAACCAGACCGTAAATGGAACACTTTCCCTTGTCGGCGGCTCAGGAGTGGGCGAAAACATCACCATTAAATCAACGGTTGATACACAGAAATGGGATATTACTTTTCCGAATGGCGCTCAGAGTGTAAGTTCTGTTGATGTAAGAGATTCAGATGCTAACACCAATACCGTAACCTGTTATAATTCAACCGATTCAGGAAATAATAACGCGAACTGGGTGTTTAGTACGATAGCCATTACAAGCCCGACAGCGCTAAAAACCATAGGAACAACACCCGTTGTGGTAGGGACCGCCGGGGCAGGGGATACGGTAGTCATAAAAGATAAAGATGGTACAACAGTGGTTACTACTACGGCCGACGCGAACGGAAACTTTAGAGCTACCCTCACAACAGCACTTGCCGCGAGTCCTCCGGTAAACTCCTTAACTCCATTTGTAGGAGCTGTTTCGGGCACTACAATAGATAATCTTACGGTTACGGCTAACCCAACAACGAATCAGGTTCCTTCTATTACATCCCCCGCAGAAGACGAAAGAGTAGATGATGAAACTCCTACAATTACAGGTAAAGGTTTAGCCGGACAAACAGTGACGCTAACTGCTAAAGACAAACTGGGTAATCTACTTCTAACTGATGTTGCTACAACCACTGTTGACGGATCCGGCGATTATACAATTTCAAGTTCTGATTACACTAATGATTTACCTAAGGGCACTAACTATCTCACGGTTACTGTCAATGGCGTAACGAGCGTTCTAAGGACTGTAGAACTTACTGATCCATTTGGTATTGTTTTCGATTCTGTAAGTAACAGTCCTATCAGTGGAGCGGTAGTCACGATATACGATTCAGCTGGCACTGTTTTAGTTCCCGGAGTTGCGGGCGCCGGTGGGTGTATGATAGCGGCTGCAGACGCGAACCCGCAAACAACCGTTGCCGATGGAGCTTATAGTTTTTTATGCGCGAATGCCAATGATTACACTATTACCGCAGTTGCTGCCGGCTATACATATCCTTCCGCTATGAGCAGTTTTTCGGCAGGGCGTGTTATAGTAACTGGCTCTAAAGGGGAAGCTTTTGATGTCGCTGGAGTCGTCATAGAGATGGACCACCCCATGGATTCAACAAGTACGCTTTTAAAAATAACCAAAGACGCCAATAAAAAAGAGGTTGTGATAGGTGATATCGTTACCTATACCGTAACAATACAAAACCCGACAGCCGGTGACGTAACGGCAGTTTACCTTGAAGATAAAATACCGGCAGGCTTTAAATATCTGAAGGGAAAAGCCATTTTGGACGGAACGCAAATTGCCGACCCGACTGGCAATAGGCCCCTTACCTTTAATATAGGGACAGTCTCTGCAGGAACAACCCGCATTCTTAAATATCAACTGATAGTCGGCTCGGGCGTAACATTCGGCAAATATGAAAACACTGCTTTTGCGAAATATACTAACGGCACAGTCATTTCAAATACGGCGAGTGAAACAGTCAAGGTGATAAAAGATCCGTTATTTGATTTAGGAACAGTTATAGGTAAGGTATTCTGGGATTGGGACGGTGACGGAGTGCAGGACGCACCTAAACACAATAGCCCCGTTAGTTCTGAGGTGGGCATTTCTAACGTTCGGATCGTGATGGAAGATGGAACGATTATTACAACCGACGAAGATGGGAAATATCACGTTCCCGGTGTTATTCCCGGCAGGCACGCTTTCAGGTTGGATGAGTCTACTTTGCCCGAAGGCGCGTATTTTACGACCCGCAAAGTCATTATAGAGAACGTCAGACCCGGGCTTACCTCAAAAGTGAATTTCGGGGTAAGTACAGATGAGAGGTTATCGGTTACCAGTCGTCAATCGTCGGTAAAGATAACACAAGATAGAGAAAAACCCAAGCCTCGGCTTAACGCGACTTTGTATAATAACACGCTTGAAGTGCGTGATGTCGGAGGTTTAAAAGAGGCGGCAAAATTTAAAATATTCACAAATTATTCATTGTTTATCGAGAAATGGCGGCTCGATATCTTTAACAAAACCACAAAGAAACTATTTAAGAGATTCGAGGGGGAAAGAGGGGCTATAAGCGAACCGATCTATTGGAACGGAAAAAGCGATGCCGGAAGTTTTGTGACACCTGATAGGACATATTTTTACGTACTAACGGTCTGGGATGGTAAGGGTAAGTTTGACAAGACCAGGGAAAAGAACTTCGCGATCAAACGTTACGAGGAATCCCTCGCGGAAAAGAAAAAAGAGCTTGAAAAAGAAATCTTTGGGAAGAAAAAGATCGTCGAAAATGAGGAGGAAAAGTTCTGGCGTGCCGAAGCCAGGGTGAATAATCTGGGTACACAGGGTATAGCGCTTCTTGGGGAGACAGTAAAAGTTACAAGTCAGAGGTCGGAAGTCACAAGTATCAGGATTATGAAAGGCGATAAGCTCGAAGGAGAAATTTCCGTTGTGAGAGGACAATCAGCCTCTAAGAAGCTTTTGGAAAGGGTTCAATTAGAGCCGGGGATCGGAAGAGGTAATGAGCCGATAGAAATTATTATTCCTAAAGGCGAGTATGAGATACAAGTTACCAGCAACCAGTCGCCAGTCACCAGTTCTGTCATTGCGAGCCCGAGCGAAGCGAGGACGAAGCAATCTCAAGGGATTGCTTCGGTCGCCCCTTCGGGACTCCCTCGCAATGACGAAGGTCAGGCAACCTACTCCAAAAACATCAAAGTAGGCGATGATTACTGCTTCTTTATCGCTATGGCCGATGGTGAGATGGGATATAATTTCAGAAGCGGCAATACAGAGCCCATTGAGGATGACGACCGTTTTAACAACGGCCTCTGGTTCGAAGGAAAACTTGCCTATTATCTTAAGGCTAAAATCAAGGGAAAATACTTCATTACCTCAAGTCTTGATACCGAGCGCGAGCAAAAGGAACTTTTTAGATACATCGATCCTGATAAATACTACCCGGTTTACGGTGACACTTCAGAGGTTTCCTATGACGCGACCAACACGCAAGGCATGCTTTACGCCCTCATAGAGTGGGACCGTTCCGAGATTATGTACGGCAATTATAACGTTTCTTTCACGGATACAGAATTCGCACGATTTTCGAGGACGCTTTATGGAGGTAAGGCGGAACTTATAAGCGTATCAGATACAAAATTTGGCGAGCCGAATAGGAAGGTAGTTGGCTTTATGGCCAAAGCCAAGCAAAAGGCCTCGCACAACGAATTTATAGGGACGGGCGGATCTTTGTACTACCTAAAACATAAATACGTAGTTGAGGGTTCGGACAAGGTAAAAATAGAGGTAAGAGATAAAATAACGGGGTTGGTTATTACCTCTCTCGAACAGAAAGAGGGCTCGGACTATCAGATTGATTATGATAACGGGCGTATAATATTCTGGAAACCGGTTTCACAGATTGTGGCGTCGGATTCGATTATTTCAAGTGAGCTTTTGGATGGTAACCAACTATATGTGGTAGCGGATTACGAATACTATACGAAAGATAAATATGATGAATGGTCTAAGGGCGCGCGCGTGTCCCAGCAGCTTACGGATTATGTAAGAGTCGGCGGTACATACGTTCAGGACAACAACGAGGCAAAGAAGAATTATGAATTATACGGAGCGGATACCACGGTAAGACTTGGCGATAATATAAAACTGGACGCTGAATACGCCCAGACGAAATCAGAAGAAGGAAATAATTTCATTTCAACAGATGGAGGTCTTAATTTCAGCGAGCTCGATACAGACGAAACTGCCAAGGGGAAAGCGTACGGGTTAAGCGGCGAGGCGAAATTCTTCGAAAGATTAGGACTATCCGGATATTATAAAATGATAGAAAAAGGTTTTTCTACGCCTTCTACTATGGCCAATCAAGGCACGGAAAAGATAGGCGGAGCCGCGACATTTGAGATTTTCCCGGGAACGGAACTGAGCGCCAGGCACGATATACAGAAATTTCTTGATGACGGAAGTCTGGAGGCCGAGGTGCAAATCGGAGCGAAAGAGACCCAAACAACCATGTTACAATTAAAAAGCCGGCTGACCGAAAGGTTGGAGGGAACCGCTGAATATCGCAGGCAATATGTAAAAGATAAGAACGAAGAATATGAATCCGAAACAAACGAAAACTCGGATATTGTTGCCGGAAGGCTTTCTTATAGACTCACTGACAAAACCACTGTTTCGGCCAGGTACCAGGAGTCTCTTACAGGCGAAAAAAATCGACAAGGTGCAGTAGGTGTTGAGACAATGCTTAATGAATATATAGGCATTCGGGGAGAGGGAGTTTTGGGCTCAAAGGGGAACGCTGCTACGGCCGGTCTAACCGCTAATATTCAGGACAGGTTTAATTTGTTCGCCGACTATACACTTAGTAATGAAAAAGATACGGGGCTGGCAAAAACAGCTACAATCGGAGGCAAAGCCAAGGTCGATGATACGTCTGAATTATATAATACCTATTCCGTGACCGAAAGCGCCGGAGCCGAGAAAAAAGAGACACTTGCCTTAGGCGCGAAAAAAGAGCTTGATGCCGGGTATGAAGTAACCATGGGAAGAGAGTTTTCAAAAGAAGGCAAGAAGGTCGCACAGGCCAATACTTACGGATTAGCAAATGAGATAAACGGAAGAAGAGTAGAGGGCGCGTTCAAGCAGGAAGATGGCTTCGAATCCGACGGAAGCAAATACCTTGCAAATATTTTCGAGCTCTCGGGCGATATAAACGACAAGTGGGCAGGTGTGTTTAGCTTTGAAAAAGGAGAAGTTCAGAATTTAGACGGAACGCGTACCAAGCGTCTTGCAGCCTCGGGCGGGGCAAGTTACGTTGACAAAGACAAAATGAAGGCTTCAAGCAAGCTTGAGTTCAGGCATGATGACTCATCGGCGGCATCTCAGGATTCCTGGCAGATACTTAGCTATAATGCTATTGAAACGAAACCCACCCAGGATTTGACTTTGTTTGCTAAGGCGAATATATCATATACGCAAAACTCAGATTCCGACTCAACCCTGGCGAACTTTAAAGAAATAGTTTTTGGAGGCGCATACAGACCCGTATACTGGGACAGGCTTAATTTTATAGGAAAATACTCATTTTTAGAAGATCAATCCCCCGCTTTCCAGGAAGATTTTAAAGACATAGATCACGTAATGGCGCATGTTTTTGGGCTTGAGGCTGTTTATGATTTGACCGATAAGTTTCAAATCGTGGGAAAAGGCGCATTCAGGTATATGGACGAGAAAGTGTCGGGCTTTGGCTTCACGAACTCCCAGACATGGCTTTTGATAAACCGGGTTAATTACAAATTAACGAGAGACTGGGAACTAGGCGGTGAATACCGCATATTGAGTGTGATTCAAGCAAAAGATTGCAAGCAGGGCGCGCTTTTTGAAGTTTCACGACGAATAGGGGAATATATAAAAGTAGGCGCGGGATATAATTTTACCGATTTCTCGGATGATTTGACGGACCTGGACTATACGGTGCATGGGCCTTTTGTGCGAATGACAGGTATTTTGTATGACAGGTCAAAAGACGAAATTGAGCGCGCGAAGAAAAAAACAGAAGGTAAGAATATAAAAAGATGGGCAAAAGAGATGGTAAATAATGAAATAGCGCCTTCCGGAAGCAAAACCTTAGTAGAATTGAATGATTGCCTTTTGCGCGCGGAGACCGAGGAGAAAAAAGGAAACCTCGAAGAGGCAAAAGCGCTTTATAAAAAAGTAAAGGAAGAGACAGATAAAATACAAAAAGAGACGGAAAACAGCGTAAAAGATCGTGTTGAATGGGAAAAAAGGCTCAAAAGTTACGATGAATTAGCGGCGATTTATTATAAAGACGGGAAGTTTGTTGAGGCAAAGAAATTGTGGCAAAAAATAATAGATGAAATACAAAAAGAGGAGTTATAAAAATGAAAAAACCCAAAAATCCTTCCGGAAAACTTTGGCACCTATATGTGGCAATTCTGATATGTTCTTTTGTTTTTGTTGATTTGGGATTTGCCAAAGATTCAAGAGAAGAAAAAGGATATACGTATAGTCTTGAGGAGCTTTCGCGAAAAGCCGAGAAAAATATAGAGAAAGTAAATAAAAAGCTGGAGAAAAGAAAAGCAGAAGAGCGTAATAGGGAAAGGGAGCTTGAGGCGAGGAAATATTTTGAAGAAGGAGATAGGCTTTCCGAAGAAGGAAAAGACGAAAAGGCGAAAGAGGCGTGGCAGAAAGCGCTCGAGATTACCAAAAACCCTGAAATGAAGGGTTGCGTCGAAGAGAGTAAGAAGAGGGCAAGGGCTGAAAAAAAGAAGGTAGAATTAGAGAAAAAGCTGGCCCTCAAGAAAGAAAAAGCCCTCGAGAAAGAAAAAGAAAAAGCCGAGCGCGAAAGACAACGCCAGCTCAAGACCGAGCAAGAAGAAAAAAAGCGTTCTGAAAAGCGTCTTGAGAAAAAACGCCTGCAGGAAGAGGCGCTTGCAAAAAAGAAAATAGAGCTTGTGCGAAAAGAGGACCAGAAGAGGGCAAGGGCTGAAAAAAAGAAGGCGGAATTAGAGAAAGAATTGGCTTTCAAGAAAGAAAAAGCCCTCGAGAAAGAAAAAGAAAAAGCCGAGCGCGAAAGACAACGCCAGCTCAAGACCGAGCAAGAAGAAAAAAAGCGTTCTGAAAAGCGTCTTGAGAAAAAACGCCTGCAGGAAGAGGCGCTTGCAAAAAAGAAAATAGAGCTTGTGCGAAAAGAGGACCAGAAGAGGGCAAGGGCTGAAAAAAAGAAGAAAGCTAAAGAACTTGCCCTGACGGTAAAGAAAACGTCTCAAGATATTATAATGGAGACAAGCATCAAGTTGGAGAACTTGACTTATAAGTCAAAAAAAGAATGCCTTGATATTTTAGGGAAAAACCCCGGGGAAAAAGAAGTCCATGATAATTTGGTCAATTTGTATGTGCTGGAAGGTGGATTATTTGATAGAGCAAAAGAGCTATATAAGAATAAAAATTATAAAGGAGCTATTCAAGAATATAGTAAGGTGCTTTTAATCGACCCCGAAAATAAAAAAGCAAAAACCGAAATAAAACGAGCGCGGTCTAGGATGAAATAACTAAATAATACAGGTGAAAAAAGTAAATTATTAGATAGATCCGCACAATAGACTTATTGGTGTAAATAGGGACGTCTTCCTCGCTTGCCGCTCGGGTGACGTCCCCATTTAAATGATATAAGCGACAAAAAGAAGGCTTGATTGATTTGATGTTAAACTCTAGCAACACAATGCCCAGTTATTCAATAATGTGCTCCTCCACATAAACTTCAAAGACACTATTCTTCAACCGTATTTTTGCAATCCTTGATTTGGGTATCCAGATCTTTGGATCTTTGCTTACAAGGATTGCTTTGCCCGTTTCATGCAAGATGAGGACTTTGACCCAGATGTAGTGGGGTTTGGGGTGCGTAAGAGGGCGTATAAGGTTTGCGAAGGTGAATGGGTACATGGTTAGCTCCTTTCTTTGTTCATGGATTTGTAATAACGAAGAGCCTTTTTGATTACGCATCTGCTGACATTCAAGGCTTTGGTGATCTGTTTGTAAGTCATGCCCAGGAGGTGGAGTTCGGTTGCCTTTTGGGCATGTTTCTGGTATAAATAAAGAGGCTGGACAGGATAGATCCGGATATGAGCTTCTATTTCAGAGGCGGTTCGAATTGGTAACGTTCGGGTCCGCCATAAAAAAACGAAACCCGTTGTTAACTCAGCGGGTTTTTTTATGGCTAGCCAATTGTAAAAATCACAATTGGCTGTGTCTTTGCTATGCAAAAAGACAGAGAAATACATTTCCCTGTCTTTTTGTCCGCAAATCCACGGAGGGGAGAGGGATCCTTCGTCCCTCGCATGAGGCTCGGGCCTTGTTTTCCTCTCCCGTCT
>CAYZXR010000020.1:0-7267 GCA_964482475.1 uncultured Planctomycetia bacterium
TCCAATGCCTCAGACTCGTGAACACATTCTTTTGGCCAGACAGGTAAACGTGCCTGCCATCGTAGTGTTCATGAACAAAATAGACCAGGTAGACGATCCTGAACTTCTGGATCTTGTTGAGCTGGAAATCAGAGAACTTCTTTCTAAGTATGAGTTCCCTGGTGACGACACACCGATCATCAAAGGTAGCGCGCTCAAGGCTATGGAAGCCGGCGGAGCAGTTGACCACGCGGATTGTGCATTTATCGACGAATTGATGAACGCATGTGATACGTTCATAGCTGAACCGGCAAGAGACATTGACAAGCCGTTCCTTCTTCCTATAGAAGACATCTTCAGCATCACAGGTCGTGGTACTGTTGCTACCGGTAGGATAGAAAGAGGTATAGTGAAAGTTGGAGAAGAGATAGAGATCGTTGGTATTAAAGATACAGTGAAATCAGTTGTAACCGGTGTTGAGATGTTCCGTAAACTTCTTGATGAGGGACGTGCCGGAGACAATGTGGGTATACTTCTCAGGGGTATAGACAAAAAAGATCTTGTCAGAGGGCAGGTACTCGCGAAGACAGGTTCAATTAAGCCTCACACAAAATTCCAAGCAAAAGTTTACATATTAACCAAAGAGGAAGGCGGTCGTCACACACCGTTTTTCACAGGATACAGACCGCAGTTTTATATCAGAACAACGGATGTAACAGGTGTAGCTCATCTTCCTAAAGGTGTAGAGATGGTCATGCCTGGTGATAACATTGAAATGGATATTGAGTTGATCACCCCGGTAGCGCTTGAGAAAGAGCTCAGATTCGCTATCAGAGAGGGCGGCCATACGGTCGGCGCGGGTGTGATCGCGGAAATAGTTGAATAGTATTACGGCAACGAGGAAAAAATGGCTAAAAAGAAAAAT
This sequence comes from uncultured Planctomycetia bacterium, assembly GCA_964482475.1. Lineage (GTDB taxonomy): Bacteria > Omnitrophota > Gorgyraeia > Tantalellales > Tantalellaceae > JAHJBY01. Next base: position 905 of record CAYZXR010000020.1, read on the forward strand.
GCTGTAGAGAACGTTATTTTGCAGTGTAGCACTTGCAAGAACAGGAACTATTCCGTAAGGAAAAATAAGAGACAGAATCCTGATAGGCTTGAGCTAAGTAAATATTGTCCGTTTGATAGGAAACATACAGCACATAAGGAAATCAAATAGGAGAGTAGCTCAATTGGCAGAGCACCGGTCTCCAAAACCGGTTGTTGCAGGTTCGAGGCCTGTCTCTCCTGCCATAATTTAAAGGAAGAAAATGTTGCAAATTGGTAAATTTTTAGGTCAGGTAAAAACAGAGATGGGCAAGGTTGCTTGGCCGTCTAAAGCTGAACTGATAAGTTCCACAATAGTTGTTATTGTAACAACTATTCTGTTGGGAATCTTTATCGGGGTTTGCGACCTAGTATTGTCGCGGGGCGTTAATTTGTTAATTGGCGGTGTATTCTAAAATGGCGAAACAATGGTACGTTATACATACTCAAACTGGAAAGGAAGATAGCGTAAAGAAGGGTCTTGAGAATATGCTTGAAAGGGATCCTGTAAACAGAGAATTTATCGGTGAGATATTTATACCCACCGAAAAAGTCGCGGAAATCCGTTCCGGTGAGAAAAAGATAACACAGAGAAAGTTCTATCCAGGATATTTGCTGGTAGAAATGGAACTTAACGATAAAAGCTGGTACTTCATCAAGAATACTTTTGGTGTAACGGGGTTTGTCGGTACAAGGACTAAACCGATTGCTTTGGATGATAAAGAAGTTGCCGAGATAGTTGACCAGACTAAGGAACATGTTAAACCTGTTCCTAAAGTGTTGTTTCAGAACGGTGAGGTGGTCAGGGTTAAAGAGGGTCCGTTCAAGAATTTCTCCGGGACTATTGAAGAAACTAATCTCGAGAAAGGTAAGATAAAGGTAATGATATCTATTTTTGGAAGAGCGACGCCGGTGGATTTGGAGGCGTGGCAAGTAGAAAAAATGTAAAAGGGCAAAACAATGGCGAAAAAAGTAAAAACACAAATAAAGCTTTTCTGCCCGGGTGGGCAGGCGAATCCGGCACCTCCGGTTGGTCCGGCATTGGGACAGCACGGGTTGGCCATTATGGATTTTTGCAAACAATTCAATGAGCGAACGAAAGACCGTCCGGGGTTAATCTTACCGTGTGTTATAAGCGTTTATGAGGACAGGACTTTTTCTTTCATAATCAAAAGCCCTCCGGCGAGTGTATTGCTGAAAAAAGCGGCGGGTATCGCGAAAGCCAGTGGAAATCCTAAGGCTGAAAAGTGTGGTACTGTAACATTGGAACAGGTAAAAGAAATTGCCACTGTAAAGATGGAAGATTTAAATACCGAAGATATGGAACAAGCGATCAAGATTATTAAAGGATCAGCTCGTAGCATGGGAATTGAAGTGGAAGAAGCCTGAACAACGGCTGAACCAAAGGAATAAAATGACTAAAATAAGCAAAAGAAACAAAAGCATTGAAGAGCTGATAGACAGCAAGAAAGAGTATGATCTTAGTGAGGCGGTTGCTATATTAAAAAAAGTACCTCCGGTAGCTTTTGATCAAACCGTGGAAATCGCGATGAAACTCGATCTGGAACAAACAAGTACACCTATTAGGGGAACAGTAAGTCTTCCTAATGGTACAGGAAAAACGGTTCGTGTGGCTGTTTTCTGTAAGGGAGATCTCGAGAAAGAAGCGCAGGAAGCCGGTGCGGATTTTGTCGGCAGTGATGAGCTTTTGGAGAAGGTCTCTACCGGGTGGTGTGATTTTGATGTAGCTGTCACGACTCCGGATATGATGAAAGATCTTGCTAGATTTGGAAAGGTTCTTGGACCCAGAGGGCTTATGCCTAATCCGAAATCAGGAACGGTTACACAAGAAATAGGAAAGACAGTTAAAGAGCTTAAGTGTGGAAAAATAGAGTTCAGAATGGACAAACAGTCCGGAATAAAGGCTCCTGTCGGCAAAATATCTTTTGATGACGAGGCTATTGTAGAAAATATCAAAGTTTTTATTAGTACGGTAATGCACAGTAATCCAAAACTTCAGAAAATCCAGCATACGAAATCCATAGCCATTTCATCAACTATGGGACCTGGATTGAAGTTGGATAAAGGGCAATTTAAATTAAGTAAGAACTAATCCGACGCGGTTAAGATAGTCGCGTAAACCAAGGAAGAATAATGGCGGAAAAATACGGTAAAAAAGTTCGGGAACTTATGGTCAAAGAAATGGAAGACATCTTTGGCAATGAGAAGGGGTTCATGTTCACCAGTTTCGAAAGCATAAAAGCTTCGGATATGGATGGCTTTAGAAGGAAAGTATATAGTCTTGGAACAAAATACATGATCGTTAAAAAACGTCTCGGCAGATTGGCACTCTCAAATAAAGGATTGTCGGAACTTGAGGGTATATTTGACGAGAGGAAGAATGTTGGCGTAATGATCGTGGAAGAAGACCCGGTTTCTACCGCTAAACTTCTTGTGGATTTTTCTAAAAAAGACAAGAATTTTTCGGTTGCGAACGGATGTGTTGATGGACAGATATTGACTCAGGAAAAGATCGCAGAGCTTGCTGCTTTGCCTGGACGCGAACAGCTTCTTGCTATGGTGGTGGGTACGATGCAAGCTCCTATAACAAGTTTTGTTGGTGTTTTGGGTGCAACGCTCAGAAGTCTTTGTTATGTTTTGAATGCGTGTAAAGATAAGAAAGAACAGGGGAACTAAGGAGGAAACAGAAATGAGTGCGGAAGAGAAGAAAACAGAAACTGTAGAACAGCCGGCAGAGGTTGCTCAGGAGACTAAAGTAGAGGAAAAGCCGAAGGTACAGCTTTCCGATAAGATGGAAGGTCTCATCAAGTCTGTTGAGGAAATGAGCGTTCTGGAGCTTTCAGAGCTTGTTAAAGCGTTGGAAGACAGGTTTGGCGTGAGTGCCGCAGCTCCTATGGCGGTTGCCGCTGTGGGTGCGCCGGGTGCTGCTGCTGAAGTTGAAGAGAAAACGGCATTTACTGTTGTACTTGCCGAAATCGGTTCTCAGAAGATCCAGGTTATTAAAGAAGTACGTGCGTTAACAAGCCTGGGTTTGAAAGAGGCAAAAGATCTTGTTGAAGCCGCTCCGAAGGAAGTTAAGACGGATGTTACTAAGGAAGAGGCTGATAAGATCAAGGCTCAACTCGAAGCAGTAGGCGCTAAAGTCGAACTTAAGTAAAGCAGAGTAAGTGGAACAGCTGGTTCACGATATATATTATAGATGCCGGGGCTGGCTGAAAATATATTGTAGTTTAAGTGTGGATCGCGAAAATAGCCTTTTCGCGATCTTTATTTCCTGAAAAGGAAAACCGGAGGGATGATACGCAATGGCGGTCAAAACCAAGCGGCAAAGTTATGGCAGACTTAAAAATGTCTTTAAGTTCCCGAATCTGATAAAGATTCAGGTGGATTCCTATTCAAAATTTCTGCAGTTGTCTGAATCTAAGACAAAACGGAAAAAGCGTGGATTGGAAGGCATCTTACGGGAAGTTTTTCCTATTGAAAGTGCATGTGGCAGGTACACTTTGGAATACCTGTACTATGAGATAGGCAAGCCCAAATACGATGTAGATGAGTGTAAAACTCGTTCTATGACGTACGGTGCGGCACTGAAGATTAAGTTACGTTTGAAATTGGAGAATGAGATAAAAGAGCAGGAAGTCTACGTTGGGGAAATACCGCTTATGACGGACAAGGGTACTTTCGTTATAAATGGTGATGAGCGCGTTGTGGTAAGTCAGCTCCATCGATCACCTGGTGTTTCTTTTGAAGAAACTGGTGTAAGTATAGGAAAGGCATCTTTTAGTGCTCGTCTCATACCTGATAGAGGAGCCTGGATAGAGTTTCTGTACGACAAAAATGATCTGATATATGTATACATTGATCGCAAGAGAAAATTTCTTGCTACGACTTTCCTTAGAATCTTCGGTCTTTCAAAAGACGAAGATATTCTCGCGGCTTTTTCTGGTGTTGAAACGGTGAAATTAACCAGAGAAAAGCAATGTGAAACACTTGTAGGCAGAATTCTGGCCGACGATATTGTAGATGAAGTTTCAAATTCCATACTCGCGCAGAAGACGGAGAAAATCACTCCAACGGTAGCTAATCGTTTATGGGAAGGTAAAATTCGTGAAGTAAAGTTGCTTGGAAACGTACCCAAAGAGGTTGTTAACACACTTGAGAGTGACGGTACAAAGAGCAAGGAAGAGGCTTTGCTAGATATTTACAAACGTTTGCGTCCGGGAGATCCGCCAACGCTGGCAGCGGCACAGGATCTTCTTAATCAGATGTTCTTTGACATGAGAAGGTATGATCTTACTGATGTTGGTGTGCGTATGATAAATCGCAAGCTTGGTGTGGATCGTCCTCTAGATTCACAAATGCTTAACGCCGAGACACTTGTTAAAGCTGTGGAATATCTCTTAGGCATAAAGTCCGGTGAGAAGAACATTGATGATATTGACCACTTGGGTAACAGACGAGTGAGAAGTATCGGTGAACAGCTTGTTAACCAGATACGTATTTCCATGGCGAGAGTAGAGCGAGTTGCGAAGGAGCGACTGGGAGTCTACGACATGGAAGATGTTATGCCGCATAATCTTGTAAATACTAAGCTGATTGCGGGTGGTATACACGACTTTTTTGCCAGAGGACGATTATCTCAGTTTATGGATCAAACAAATCCTTTAGCTGAATTGACACACTTGAGGCGCCTTTCTGCTCTCGGTCCCGGTGGATTGAACCGTGAACGTGCCGGGTTCGAGGTAAGGGATGTTCATTATTCACATTATGGTCGCCTTTGTCCAATTGAAACTCCTGAGGGTCCGAATATAGGACTTATTAATTCTCTCAGCACATATTCTGATGTAAACCGTTTCGGTTTCCTTGTTACTCCGTATCGCAAGGTCGAAAAGGGCAAGGTAATCAGCAAGATAGAATATCTTTCAGCTGATGTGGAGGATACCTATGTAATAGCTCAGGCTAATTCCGAATTGGATGAAGCAGGACGCTTTAAAAACGAAAAAGTTTTCTGTCGACTATCAGACGATTTCATTGTATCTGGCGCAAAGGATGTTCAGTATATGGATGTTTCTCCGCTTCAGCTTGTAAGTGTTTGTGCCGGTCTTATTCCTTTCTTGGAGCATGATGACGCGAACAGGGCACTTATGGGATCCAATATGCAACGTCAGGCTGTTCCTCTTATGAATCCACAGGCTCCTCTGGTCGGTACCGGGCTTGAGTTTCGAACCGCGTTGGATTCCGGGGCAATTACTACGGCAAAGAAACCTGGCAAAGTGACAAAGGTGGATTCTACTGAAATTATTGCCGGCGGCGAAAAATATGTTTTGAAAAAATTCGAAAGAACCAATGCCAGAACTTCTGTGAACCAGAGGCCTCTGGTTAAAGTTGGGGATATAGTTGAAGAAGGTGACGCGCTCGCCGACGGTATTTCTACACAGGGCGGAGAACTTGCGCTGGGGAGGAATGTTCTTGTCGGGTTCATGTCATGGAGGGGTTACAACTTTGAAGATGCCATTCTGATCAGTGAAAAACTGCTCAAAGAGGATGCGTTTACTTCAGTTCATGTTCACAGGTTTGAGCTTGAGGCTAGAGATACCCGTCTTGGAAACGAGGAAGTCACACGGGATATACCTAATGTGTCTGAAGACGCGTTAAAAAACCTGGATGAAACGGGTATAGTACGTATCGGGGCGGAGGTCGGAACCAATAGCATACTTGTAGGAAAAGTTGCTCCGAAATCTGAAACGGAACTTTCTCCGGAGGAGAAGCTTTTGCGTGCCATTTTCGGTGAAAAAGCCGGGGATGTAAAGGATGTTTCATTGCGTGTTCCTTCCGGAATAAGCGGTATAGTCGTTGGGGTAAAAGAGCTTACACGTAAGCAGAAAAGCACGATGACACGCGGACAAAAACGAAAAGATAGCGATGAGCGTCGAGCCGTAAAAGAAGGTTATGATATTATTTTAGCCGCGCTTGAGGGCAAAAAGGCCACAAGGATACACGCTAAACTTGTAGGTTGCAAATTGATCAATGCTCTTTCTTCGGCTGAAACCGGAAAAACTCTTATCAAAGCCGGAACTAAAATAAAGGCTTCCGATCTTCCTAAGGTTCAGAAAGCGGATCTTGAAACGATATGCGTTGATTCGGATGATAAATTGCAAGTAAAGATAAATAGTATTGCCATGACTATTGACGGTCAAATAGAGCAGACTAATACCGAGATGGAAAGGGACCTGGATCGCATAAAACACGGGGACGAGCTTCCACCTGGTGTATTGAGACGTGTAACCGTTTTTGTAGCCAGCAAGAAGAAACTACAGGCCGGGGA
>CAYZXR010000020.1:7367-15604 GCA_964482475.1 uncultured Planctomycetia bacterium
AAAAAGCAAAACTTCCGGTATCGGGTAAGATCACTCTCCGTGATGGATTTAGCGGTGATGAATTTGATCAGGAAGTAACGGTGGGTTACATTTACCTCATGAAACTCGCGCATCTTGCCGATGACAAGATGCACGCCAGGAGCATAGGGCCTTATTCTCTTGTTACACAACAGCCGCTTGGTGGTAAAGCTCAATTCGGCGGTCAGAGATTTGGAGAGATGGAAGTATGGGCGCTTGAAGCATATGGTGCCGCTTACACTTTGCAAGAACTGTTGACGGTAAAAAGTGATGATGTAGTCGGTAGAACGAAGATCTATGAGGCGATCGTAAAAGGTGAAAACATGCTCCAGTCTAGTACTCCTGAATCTTTTAACGTACTGATAAAGGAATTACAGAGCCTGGCTCTTGATGTTCAACTTGAGCTGACAGAGAAAAAACCAACAATAGGGGTATAAGTATGTTGCAGAGAGTCAATAAATTTGACAAAGTAAAAATACAGTTAGCGTCCCCTGAGATTATTACAGCATGGGCGACTCGCAGGGCTGGTAACAAAAATATACTTTTTGAAGTCCGAAAGCCGGAGACTATCAATTACCGGACATTAAAGCCGGAAAGGGACGGTCTTTTCTGTGAGCGAATTTTTGGGCCTACCAAAGATTTTGAGTGTAACTGTGGAAAATATAAAAGAATTAAACATAAAGGGATAATTTGCGACCGTTGTGGTGTGGAAGTAACTAAGTCCAATGTTCGTCGTGAAAGAATGGGGTGCATCAAGCTTGCCGCGCCGGTTTCACATGTATGGTTCTTTAAGGCTATTCCTTCACGTATGTCTAATTTGCTGGACATGAAAATGCGTGATTTGGAAAGGGTGCTTTACTATGAGCAGTATGTTGTGGTCGATGTCGGAGAGAGCTCGTTAAAATTTATGCAGATGCTTACGGAAGAGCAGTATAAGGAAGCGAAGGAGCAGTACGGTAATAAATTCAAGGCTATGATGGGTGCCGAAGCGGCAAGAGAGCTGTTGAAGGGGATGGATCTTGAGGCGATTTCCGCTGATTTGAAAGAACAGCTTAGTCGAAAGAAAGATATCAATTCACAGAAACGCATCATCAAACGTCTTAAAATAGTGGAAAATTTCCGCAAAAGCGGCAATAAAGCTGAATGGATGATCCTTGATATCGTCCCGGTAATTCCGCCGGATCTCAGGCCGCTTGTTCCGCTTGATGGTGGAAGATTTGCTACAAGTGATCTTAATGATCTTTATAGAAGGGTTATAAACAGGAACAATCGTTTGAAGAAGCTGCTTGAGCTTCGAGCTCCCGAAGTCATCGTTCGTAATGAGAAACGTATGCTTCAGGAAGCGGTTGATGCCTTATTTGACAATGGTCGTCACGGCCGTGAAGTGCTCGGTTCGGGTGGTCGTCCGTTGAAGTCTTTGGCGGATATGTTGAAAGGTAAGCAGGGTAGATTTCGTCAGAACCTGCTTGGTAAACGTGTAGATTATTCCGGCAGAAGTGTTATTGTTATTGGGCCTGAACTTAAGCTTAATGAGTGTGGTTTGCCGAAGATAATGGCGCTAGAGTTGTATCAGCCTTTTATTATCCGGAAATTGAGAGAAAAAGGTTTTGTACATACGATAAAGAGTGCTAAAAAGATGGTGCAACAGGAGAATCCGGAGGTATGGGATATTCTTGATGAAGTAATTAATGACCATCCGGTTCTATTGAATAGAGCTCCTACGCTTCACAGATTGGGTATTCAGGCGTTTCAGCCCAAACTTATAGAGGGAAAAGCTATACGTGTTCATCCGTTGGTGTGTGCCGCGTTCAATGCTGATTTTGATGGTGACCAGATGGCGGTACATGTACCGTTGTCAATGGAAGCGCAAATGGAAGCCCGGCTTATTATGAACGCCGCGAATAACATATTCTCATCATCAAATGGGCGTCCAATAGCTACACCGTCACAGGATATCGTGCTTGGTGTGTATTACTTAACAAAGGCCAAGAAGGACGTTCAAGGCGAGGGTATGATGTTCGCTGATACAAGCGAAGGCATTATGGCTTTTCAGAACCGTCAAGTTGATAAACACGCCAAAATTAAAGTAAGAATAGACGGTGAGATAATAGAGACGACAGTCGGGAGGATTATCTTTAATGATATTCTGGCTGAGGGGATGCCTTTTTATAACGAAGCGATGTCAAAAAAGGTTGTTAGTCAGGTTATTTCTGATTGCTATAAATTGAAAGGCCACCAGGAAACTGTGCTTTTGTTGGATAGACTTAAAGAGCTAGGGTTCGAAGAATCCACACTTTCAGGCGCGTCTATGGCGGTGTCAGATCTTGGGGTTCCCGGAGAAAAAGTAGATAGGGTAAAGAAAGCTCAGGCCGATGTTGATAAAATACAAGCACAGTATCAGCGTGGTCTTATAACAGATGGGGAAAGATATAACAAGATAATCGATATCTGGACGCACGTTACTGAAGATGTTTCCAGTTTGGTTTTCCGTCATTTAGATACTTTCAATCCTGTTTTTATGATGGCTGATTCAGGTGCTAGAGGGTCACGTCAGCAGATAAGACAGTTGGCTGGTATGCGTGGTCTTATGGCGAAACCTTCAGGGGCTATTATTGAGACACCGATCATCGCAAATTTCCGCGAAGGTCTTACAGTGCTCGAATACTTTATCTCAACTCACGGTGCGCGTAAAGGTTTGGCTGATACCGCTCTTAAAACGGCTGATTCAGGATATTTGACAAGAAGACTTGTTGACGTTGCTCAGGAAGTTATTATCAACGAGATAGATTGCGGAACATTGAATGGTATTACAGCTCAAGCAATTGTCGAAGGCGATGAAATGGTTGTTTCTCTCGCTGAACGTATTAGCGGAAGAGCTACTCTCGACAACATCGTTGATATTATCACCGATGAAGTTATAGTGAAAGCAGGAGAGGTAATATCAGACGAGGACGCGGAGAAGATAGAAAAAACTGGTATCGAAAAGATCCGTATCAGAAGTGTTCTTACATGTGAAGCCGACAAAGGGATATGTGCTAAGTGTTACGGGCGCAACCTTTCTACCGGCAAGCTTGCCGAGCTCGGTGAAGCTGTAGGTGTTGTCGCCGCGCAGTCAATTGGTGAACCGGGAACGCAGCTTACCATGAGAACGTTCCACATCGGTGGAACCGCTTCTAGAATTGTTGAACAATCTTTTTACAAAAGTAGAGAAGCTGGTTTTGTAAAATATCATAAGCTCAGGACAGTTGAGACCGAGCCGGGACTCTTCGTTGTGCTGAATAGAAACGGACAGATGACTATCAACGAGGAAGACGGTCGTGAGATAGAACGTCAGGCTGTACCACAGGGATCGACTATCTTTTTCACTGATGGCGCCGCGATTAAAAAAGGCGTGAAGTACGCGGAATGGGAACCATACACGGTTCCGATATTGGCGGAAGTAAAAGGAAAAGTGCAATATGAAGATATTAAAAATAATGTGACTGTGAAAGTAGAAAAAGATGAAGCGACAGGTGTATCAAACCTCGTTGTGCTTGGTACTAAAGATGAGTATCATCCACAGCTTTTACTTATTAACGCGGCCAAAGATGTGGAGGCTATCTATCCGCTACCGGTAGGTGCGCACATTGTGGTTAAAGATAAACAGGAAGTTAAAGCGGGAGAGATTGTCGCTAAAACCCCGCGTGTTATGACCAAAACTAGAGATATCACCGGTGGTTTGCCGAGGGTTGCGGAATTGTTTGAGGCGAGAAAACCGAAAGATCCGTCTATCATCAGTGAAATTGACGGTATTGTGGAATTCGGTGAGTCCAAAAAAGGACAGAAGCGTATAATCATCGAAAGCGAAACCGGAATGAAAAAGGAATACGTTATTCCACACGGAAAACATCTTAACGTGTACAGGGGGGATACGGTAACCGCAGGAGAACAGCTTGTGGACGGGCCTGTTGTCCCGCAGGATATCCTTAAGGTTTCAGGAGAAAAAGCGCTTCAAGAATATCTGGTTAATGAAGTCCAGCAAGTTTATCGTCTGCAGGGCGTTCAAATAAATGACAAACATATAGAGATCATTGTGAAGCAAATGCTGAGAAACGTTCGTATTACTGAGTCTGGAGATACGGAATATCTCGTTGGTGATAAAGTTGATAAGCATACTTTCAAGAAAGTTAATCAGGCTTTGGCGAAGAAGAAAAAGAAACCCGCTATGGCTGAACCTATTCTACAGGGTATAACCAAGGCATCATTGACCACGGAAAGCTTTATTTCCGCGGCCAGTTTTCAGGAAACTACACGTGTATTGACGGAAGCGGCTTCTATGGGTAAGGTGGATAACCTTATCGGTCTTAAGGAGAACATTATTATGGGGCATCTCATACCGGCAGGAACGGGATTTGATGTACATAGATCAATAGAGTTGGAGCGTGAATTATTAAAAGATACATCTGAAGAAGCAGATGTATCAGAAGGTGAAGAAGAAATACAAGACGAAGAATAACAAAAAAGAGGAAGATATGCCTACAATTAATCAGTTGATAAGAAAAGGACGCAAACAGATCAAGGAAAAGAGCAACTCTCCCGCGCTGCAGAGATGTCCGCAGAAAAGAGGAGTATGTTTGCAGGTTCGTACCCGAACCCCTAAAAAACCTAACTCAGCGCTCAGGAAGATCGCGAGGGTAAGGCTCACCAATAATATTGAAGTCACGGCGTATATACCGGGTGAGGGACATAACCTTCAGGAACACTCAATAGTTATGATAAGAGGCGGTAGGGTAAAGGATTTACCTGGAGTAAGGTATCACATTATCAGGGGTATGCTTGATGCTTCAGGAGTAGAATCAAGAAGACGTGGAAGATCTAAATACGGCGCGAAACGGCCGAAAAAACAATAAGGTAAGGTAATGTCATGAGAAGACGAAAAGCTGAAAAAAGAGAGTCAATGCCGGATCCAAAATACAGGAGTAGACTTCTGGGGAAATTCATGAATATGGTCATGGAACGTGGTAAAAAATCTACCGCTGAACATATCGTATATGGTGCTCTTGATACCTTGAAAGAACAGGTAAAAGACAAAGATCCGCTTGAAGTTTTGGAAGTCGCTATTGAAAATGTACGTCCATTGGTGGAAGTGAAATCCCGAAGGATAGGGGGTGCCACTTATCAGGTTCCGGTGGAAGTGAAGCAGGAGAGAGGCCGGTTTATGGCGATGCGATGGATCAGGGATTTTGCCAGAAATCAGAAAGGCAAGCCCATGAAGGTGAAACTTGCCGCTGAACTGCTCAACGCGTATAAGAAAGAAGGCCCTGCTATGAAGAAAAAAGATGATACCCACAGGATGGCTGAAGCTAACAAGGCTTTTGCACATTACAAGTGGTAACAAGGAAAGAGAGCTTTAGGAAAAATGGACAAGATAGAAGACATAAGAAATATAGGGATTATCGCGCATATAGATGCAGGTAAAACTACGGTTACCGAAAGAATACTTTTTCATACCGGTAAGATACATCGTATGGGTGAGGTTCATGAAGGTACAGCGGTTATGGACTGGATGGAGCAGGAACAGGAAAGAGGAATCACTATAACTAGTGCTGTTACAACCTGTGAATGGAGCGATAAAAAGATAAACATAATTGATACTCCGGGTCACGTGGATTTTACTATAGAAGTTGAGCGTTCTTTGAAAGTTCTGGATGGTGCGCTGGTGGTTTTTTGCGCGGTAGGCGGAGTTCAACCGCAAACGGAAACAGTATGGAGACAGGCGGATCGTTACGAAGTTCCGAAGATGGCATTTATAAATAAGCAGGATAGAATCGGCGCTGATTTCTTCAAAGTTATTATTGACATACATAAAAAACTTGGTGCTAACGCGACTCCGATACAGATTCCAATAGGCAAAGAAGAAGATTTCAGGGGAGTTATAGATTTAATTACTTGTAAAGCATTTATGTTCGGTGAGCAAGGTGATATTAGTGAGATGGTGGAAGAAGAAATTCCTGAAGACATGAAGGAACTTACTGCTCATTGGCGTCATAATCTTATTGAAAAGCTTGCCGATGTTGACGAAGAAGTTCAGGATGCATATTTGATGGACAAAGGAATCTATCCGGAAGATCTAGTAAAATATATTAGAAGGGCGACCAGTAAGGATCTTTTTATTCCGGTTCTATGTGGTTCTGCGTTAAAGAATAAAGGTGTGAAATTATTACTTGACGCAGTTTGCGCGTATTTACCGTCACCTCTTGATGTAAAATTACCCAAAGGTGTAGAGCCTGATACCGGTAAAGATGTTGAATTAACAGCAGATGCTAAAAAACCATTATGTGCTTACGCGTACAAGACCATGACAGACCCGTTTGTTGGTGTTGTTACATACGCCAGAGTATATTCAGGCGAGCTTAAAAGTGGAACGTATGTTTTGAATGCCACTGTAGATAAAAAAGAACGTATTGGACAAATACTCAGGATACATGCTGATCAGAGAGAAATGATAAAGAGTGCGGGCCCGGGTCAGATAATAGGATTGGTTGGGCTAAAAGCTACTTCTACCGCGCATACTTTATGTGATGTCGCGCATCCGATACTTCTGGAGAAGATCGACTACCCAGAACCGGTTATATCCATGTCTATCGAGCCCGAAACTAGAGCCGACCAGGATAAACTTGGAGTCGCGCTCAATAAGCTTTCAAGTGAAGATCCTTCATTTAAAGTCAGGTATGACAATGAAACCGGACAGACTATCATAAGTGGTATGGGGGAGCTTCACCTAGAGATACTCGTTGACAGAATGAAGAGAGAGTTTAAGGTTGTCGCGAATGTTGGTAGTCCGCAGGTAGCTTATCGAGAGACAATAACACAGAATGTTAAGGCAACTGGTAAATTTGTGCAGCAGTCGGGTGGACATGGTCAATATGGACATGTTGAGTTCAAGTTAGAGACTACTGAAAAAGGCGACGGTATACTTTTTGAACAAGAGATAAAGGGCGGTTCTATTCCACGAGAATATTTTTCCGCTATTGAAAAGGGTGTAAGGAACGCCGCGAAGACCGGGCCGCTTGCCGGCTATCCGGTTACTGATGTAAAGATAGTATTATATGACGGTTCTTATCATGATGTTGATTCGTCGGAGCTTGCATTTAGCAATGCCGCGGCTATAGGATTGAGGGAAGGGATGCGTCAAGCGAAGCCTGCGCTTCTTGAACCGATAATGAGGTTAGAGGTTACTACCCCAGATGAGTATCTTGGAGATGTTGTAGGTGATATGAATATGCGCAGAATAAGGGTAGAAAACATTGAACAGAAAGCGACGACAAAGATAATAACGGGTGCGGCACCTTTAGCTCAAATGTTCGGGTACGCTACTGCTTTAAGAAGCTTGACACAAGGGCGTGCTACGTATACAATGGAGCCTTCGTATTATCAAGAAGTTCCAAAAGGTGTGATGCAGAAGATTATGCCAGATGTTACGTTATGATAAGTGTAGCAATGAGTTACGATTATAAAAGACTTGAGAAAGATCAGATTTTGACGTTTAAATAACGAATTAAGGAGGGCATGATGGCCAAGCAAAAATTTGAAAGAACAAAACCGCATTTAAACATCGGGACAATTGGTCACGTTGATCACGGTAAAACTACTCTGACAGCGGCGATAACTATGTATCTCGCCAACAAAGGTCTGGCTGAGAAACGTGATTTCGATACGATTGATAAGGCTCCTGAAGAGAAGGAAAGAGGTATAACCATTGCGGTAGCGCATGTTGAGTATCAGACTGAAAAAAGGCATTATGCGCATATAGATTGTCCGGGTCACGCGGATTACATCAAGAACATGATCACAGGTGCCGCTCAGATGGATGGCGCTATCCTGGTAGTATCAGCAGCAGATGGTCCAATGCCTCAGACTCGTGAACACATTCTTTTGGCCAGACAGGTAAACGTGCCTTCTATCGTAGTGTTTATGAACAAGATAGACCAGGTAGACGATCCTGAACTTCTGGATCTCGTTGAGCTGGAAATCAGAGAACTTCTTTCTAAGTATGAGTTCCCTGGCGACGACACACCGATCATTAAAGGTAGCGCGCTCAAGGCTATGGAAGCCGGTGGTGCAGTTGACCACGCGGATTGCGCATTTATCGACGAATTGATGAACGCATGTGATACGTTTATACCTGAACCGGCAAGAGACATTGACAAGCCGTTCCTTCTTCCTATAGAAGACATCTT
>CAYZXR010000021.1:0-3117 GCA_964482475.1 uncultured Planctomycetia bacterium
TGTGTTCCCGGATATTCCTTCGGAATTCCGGGATGACGTTGTTTTTTTGACACTTTCCATTTTCCCCTACAAAAGGCGGGGTAACCCCGCTCCTACTCACCTGTTCTCTTTTCCCTTGATTATTTCCCGCACTTCACCGGCCAAAAAGAATGAACCGGTCACAAGCACCATATCCTCTTTCCCTGCCTTACTAAACGCTAAACCAATAGATTCAGCAACGTCACCGGTTACTGTAGCTTTTTCCTTCTTCAAGTACCCCTTAATCAGTCCCGGATCGGCCGCACGCGCAACTTCCGCACGGGTAATGATAAATTCATCGGCAAACCCGCTGAATTCCCGACATATACCTTCAATATCCTTATCCTCCGAAATACCGAGAAGGAGTATTAATCTATCATATTTGAAGATTTCTTCAATAGAATATTTCAATTTCGCGGCGCTAACCGCATTCTGAGCACCATCTATAACAATATGAGGCTCTCTAGATAAGACTTCAAGTCTCCCCGGCAAAAACGCGCATGATATACCCCGTTTTACCGCGTCATGAGTCATTGCAATAACCCCGGCATCTCTCAATTCCCCACAAATACCTATGGCTGTCGTACAGTTTTCTACCTGAAAATATCCCGGCATATTAATTTGGCATTCGTTGTACTCTCCATATCGACCACTTATATTAAAACTTGTCCCCTGAGAACAGGCCTTGACTGATCCGTATGAGATATCCGAGCCTACTAGTGATAACGAAGCCTTTTGCTCATAACACTTATCTTTTATAACTTTGAAAACCGATGCCTCCTGAGGTGCGGTAACGCATCGGGCACCTTTTTTGATTATTCCCGCTTTTTCACCGGCTATTTCCGTGATCTTTTCTCCCAGCACATGCACATGGTCATGACTTATAGAAGCAAATCCGCAAACTACCGGATCTATCACATTGGTTGCGTCCAAACGTCCGCCCAATCCACATTCAAATACTGCCATATCAACTTCTTTCATCTTGAAATACAATATTGCCACCAAAGTAAATATCTCAAAATAAGAAATCTTCTCAGGATCCAGAAGAGATCCGGCTGAAGTCTTTAAAACATCAACCGTATCCGTAAAGTCCTTCTCGGATATGATCTCATTGTCTATTGATATGCGTTCGCGGAGATCACTTACATGGGGTGAAATATAAAGCCCTGTTCGATAACCAGATTCCCTGAGTATATTAGAAGTGAAAACAGAAGTTGACCCTTTCCCTTTGGTACCGGCTATATGAACGGATTTATAATTTTTATCCGGGTCGCCTATTCGTTTTAATATTTCACGCAAAAATTTAAGGTTAAACCGCCCCTTGAGCCCTCCTAAGGCAATTTTCTCGTAATCATAAAAAGAGTTCAAAAACTCAATAGCTTTTTCGTATTTCGTAATGTCCATGCTATCTTTCGCGTTTTACCGAATGCTTATTAATTAATAAAGATAGAAAAGCAGGGTTTTTGAAATAACGAAAAAGCCCTGCTTCTTTGTACGTTCCGCAATCTTTTATTTTTAATGCCGAAAATGCCGAATCCCCGTAAAAACCATTGGAATGCCAAGTCTATCGCACGCGGCGACAACTTCGGAATCACGTATAGATCCGCCAGGCTGAATGATCGCGGATATCCCAGCCTTGTGAGCTTCTTCTATAGAATCGGGTACTGGGAAAAACGCGTCACTGGCCAAAACCGCGCCCTTTGCACTTTCTCCCGCCTTTCTAACAGCGGTAATAACCGAATCAACACGAGACATCTGTCCTGCCCCGATGCCAACCGTTCGGGTTCCCTGGCACAATAAAATAGCGTTGCTCTTTACATGCCTGACCACTTCCCAAGCAAAAATCAATGACTCCATTACTTCTTTGGCGGGCTTCTCTGCTGTTGCCACCTTGAGATCTTCGACTAGAACCTTCTTGCGATCAATATCCTGGATCAGCATCCCACCTAACACCTTTTTCATATCTTTTTCTGTTGCCGACGTATTTTTCATCACAGGCAACTGTAATATTCTTAGATTCTTTTTACTCTTGAATGCGTCAAGAGCTTTATCATCATATCCCGGAGCAACTATACATTCTATAAAATTTGATTCTTTAAGGATCAATTCAGCTGTTGTTCCGTTAATTGGGCCATTAAACGCCATTATACTTCCAAAAGCACTTAAGCGATCACAATCAAGCGCATCAATGTACGCTTTATCCAATGTATTTGCAGTCGCCACACCACACGGATTGCTATGTTTAATAATGGCCACCGCCGATTTATCAAATCCCACAACCATTCTCATGGCGGAATCGATATCCATGATATTGTTGAAGGAAAGTTGTTTTCCCTGTAGCTGTACGGCATCTGCCACCCCTTCTACACGGGAGGCGGTGTCTCTATAAAATGCCGCTTTTTGATGTGGGTTTTCTCCATATCTCAAATCATAAACTTTCTTCAACCTAACATCAAGCACTTCGGGTATCTTTTTTTCACTGGACTTCGCGGAGGAAAATTGTCCGGACAAATATTCACTGATCGCCTTGTCATAACTAGCAGTCCGTTCAAACACACAAACTGCCAACATTCGCGACGTTTCAGATGATACACACCCATCGGATTTTTCCATTTCTTCAAGAACTTCATTATATTGAGTTGGTGATGATACTACGGCAACCGAATCGGAGTTCTTGGCCGCACTTCTAAGCATTGACGGCCCGCCGATATCAATATTCTCTATCGCTTTTTCAACCGTTACGTCAGATGCGGCTATCGTTTCTTCAAAAGGGTACAGATTAACAACTACCATATCTATAAACGGAATATCTTTCTCTTTCATCTGACGCATATGTTCGTTGTTGTTACGCACCGCCAGAAGACCGGCATGTATTTTCGGATGCAGTGTCTTAACCCTACCGTCAAGCATCTCTGGATATCCCGTATATGTACTGATCCCGACAACGGGAATATCCCATGAACTTATAAGAGAGGCCGTGCCCCCTGTTGATATTATTTCCACACCAAGATCATGCAATCCTCTTGCAAATTGTTCTAAACCCGATTTATCCGAAACACTTATCAACGCTCGTTTAACCTTCACTCCTGCTCCTTTTTT
>CAYZXR010000021.1:3217-5414 GCA_964482475.1 uncultured Planctomycetia bacterium
AATACACCGATTTTTAGTTTCATGATCTCTATTTCTTCTCTAAGAGATGCTCTTTCCTTATCAATTTTTTCTTTGCGTTTTATCAACGCCGAACGCCTCTTATTCCAAACTTGCATTTCTTCTCTAGTCAACTCAAGTCTGTTCTGTTTTTCTATCAAATCACTAACTTCAGCTATGTCTTTTTTAATATTATCGGATTCCGATTCTTTCAATTTCAGCTGGTTATGCGTATCCACAAGTTCTTGTTTCAGCTTGCGTCTTTCCGGCTCGAGCTGTTTTGCTATTTTCGCGACGGATTCAAGATGTTCAGCTTTCATACTGGATTTCTTACTCTTCAAGACAACAATTTGAGTTTCCACCTTGCGTTTCTTTTCGTTATACACGGCAGCGGTGGAATCTAGTTTTTTCTGAATAGATTTTTTTTCGTCTATCCATTTCTGAAAAGACGAATCATTGGCAAGAATCTTTTTTGTCGCTTCCTCATTATCTACCGCGCATCCCACTAACAACAATACAAAACATGAAACACTAAGCGTCGCGAATAACCTCCGTCTAAATCTCATATCCACAACTACTCTTCCTTCTTTGCTTCTTCGGCCTTGTGCGTATCCTTAAATTCGCTTATACCCGAGATTATAGATATCACTCCACCAACTATTAGTATTACAGGAATGATAATTCTCAAAAGAAAAAGAAATTCTTTCCACCACATAGCCAAGAGAATACAACCTACAATTGTAACAACGACCCCTATGGCAAGACTAAGAATTTTCCCCATACCTTTTCCCCCTTTTATATCTCGATCACATATATCATTTTACGTTAACTTAAAAAGAATGCGGCGACGCTTAGATAAATAAAAACACCTATAATATCGTTTAAAGTAGTAATAAGCGGTCCGGATGCTAAGGCCGGATCAACGTTTATCTTTTTAAACATCAAAGGGACGGTAACACCTACAAAATTAGACCAGACAACAACCAAAAATATCGAAAGTCCGACAATCAAACCAACACTGCTGTTGGATTTCCACATGCTCGCCAAAAAGGTAAGCACCACACCGCATGTAACACCAAGTCCAAGAGCTATTTTCAGCTGACGCCAAGCTTCATCACCCAGTTTGCTAATATCCATGTACCCCAGTGCTATCCCTCTTACCACAACAGTTGAAGCCTGCACGCCACTGTTCCCTCCAGTAGCGGTTATGACCGGTATAAATGATACCAACGCGATCATTTCCTCAAGCGTCACCTCGAACATTTGAATTACAAGCCCGGTAAGAATGCTTCCCAGCATACAAGTTATAAGCCATGGAAGACGATTTTTTGTAGCCTGCAAAGTAGTCTCAGTACCGTATTCTTCCTCAATGGTACCGGTCATTTTACTAATATCTTCGGCCTGTTCTTCCTCGATAACATCTATTATGTCGTCAGCCGTAATACGTCCGACTAAGCGATCTTCGTCATCGACTACCGGCAATGATAAAAGGTCATATTTTTTCATGATACTGGCGGCTTGTTCCTGATCAGCATCAACAAGAACCGAATGGATGTCCTCTTCTACAATATCTTTTATCAATGTCCCTTTTGGTGATAGGAGAAATTTTTTCAAGGGAACAACACCACAAAGTTTACCCGTCTCCTCTACCACATACGCGTAAAAAAAGTCCTCATCTATCCTTACATCCCGTATATGTCTTATCGCATCTTCCACATCATCGTCAGTTTTAACAGCTACAAAATCGGGATTCATTACACGTCCGGCTGAGTCCTCCGGATAGCTGAGTATTTCCTCAACATCCGCGGCATCTTCATCTTCCATAAGATCAAGATAGTCATCTCTCTCTTCTTCCGCCACTTCTTCTATGACATCAGCGGCTTCGTCCGTCGGCATCTCATCCAGAATTTTTCCGAGCACTTCCTTGTCGACTTTTCGAAGAAGCATAAGACGTGTTTGTGGGTCAGTATCGTCAAGGACAACCGCCGCAGATTCCGGCTTTAACGCGTTAAATATGTTTAGCTTATCTTCTGAGGAAAATTCGCTCAGAATATCCGCTATGTCTTCAGGTTCCGTTTCGTTAAGAAAAGTTGTCATTTCAGAGAGAAGCCCACTTTCAAGAAAACTCCTTATGCTGGAAATTCTTTCTTCTCGTCCCTTAAACTCTTCCTGTGCCGGATCTTTTTTTGTATCCATATCT
>CAYZXR010000021.1:5514-9457 GCA_964482475.1 uncultured Planctomycetia bacterium
TATGTTATAATACGCCTATGAAAAAATCAGGTTATATAGCAATTGCCGGTCAGCCAAATGTAGGTAAATCTACACTATTGAACGGTCTGTTAAAAAGAAAATTGGCGATAATCAGTCGACGTCCGGAAACCACTCGTGACAATATACGCGGTATACTCACAGAGGGAGATTCACAGATCATATTTACGGACACACCCGGGATACATCGCCCTCACAATCTTCTCGGTAAAGTCATGCTTACCCGAGCACAATCTTCACTTCTTGAAGCGGATATTATTCTTCTGCTGACAGAAAAAAAATTCGCTCTAAACACAGAAGATATGAATATCATCGCGCGATTTCCTGAAATAACAGATGGTAAACAAGTCATACTGATTATCAATAAAGTTGACAGGATAAAACAAAAAGGTTCCCTTCTGCCCATCATTGCAAAAGCTGGGAAAAAGTATCCATTCGCTGAAATTATACCTATGTCCGCACTGAACACAAAAAACGTTGAGCACCTCTTATCGGTAATCAAATCATACCTGCCGGAGAAACCGTTCCCGTATCCGAAAGATCAATTAACCGATAAAAGTGATACATTTATGATACAGGAAATTATTCGAGAAAAAATATTAACCAAAACATATGAGGAAATTCCGCATTCGGTCGCAGTAGTAGTTACCGACATTCAGGAAGACAAAAAGACCGAGCTTCTCAACATAAGTGCCACCATATTTGTAGAAAGGACAAGCCAGAAAGCCATAATTATTGGGAAAAGCGGCACAATGACAAGAACAATAGGTCAACTGGCCCGCACAGACATAGAAGAACTTCTTAATCGACGAGTATATCTCGAGCTATGGGTTAAGGTTCAGGATAAATGGAAAAAAGATCCGAATGCTTTAGAAGAAATGGGCTACGGTTAATACTACCCCGTCTACACGTTTATGTCGAATTTTTTTAGCTGTTCGCGCAGTTGTTCATGTCCGGTAAATTGAAAAGCACGAAGCCCCATAGTCCTCGCCTCTTTAATAAGATCAGCACGATCATCCACATAAAGAATTTCTTTAGCTACCGATCCTGAAAGACGGATCGCCTCCTTGAACATATCAGGATGTGGCTTCATTTTTCCTACTTCATACGATAAAACGTAGTGGTCCATGAGCTCTAATATATCGTACTCTTTTTGTAAGAATTCAAAATGAGACTCATTCGTGTCCGATACGAGAATGAGACGAATATCCGGGTATTTTTTCCTGATATCTCTTATCATCTCTTCCACTTCCCGATACGGGGAAAACATGCTGTTCCATACCTGATAAAATTCCGCGTACTTAATGCGCAACTTAAAATACCGATGTGTTTTGTAGAAAAATTTCGAAGAGTTAATCCGGCCCTCCATATAACTCCTTCCCACATCTGACTTCATAGTGTAATCGCCCATAACGCCCTTGCGAACGCTACCATAGTCTGAAAATCCGTCTTCAAGCAAACCAAGATCATAATCAACTATTACTTTACCAAGATCGAAAAATATAGCGCTAATTTTTTTCTTATCATCTTTCATGATTTTAACAACCTTTGTTCTTGAATTTTTTTATACCTTTCTCAAGGATCGCATGTGATCCTTCATAATCAATCTTTTCTAAAGCATCTTCCTCACTAAACCAGGCACCATCATCAACTTCCGATTTTTGAAGATTGAGAGGTTCACCTGATTTCGCTTCAACAAGATACATATATACTGTTTTCGAGAACTGATTATCTCCGACAGAAAAACAATATTGTTGTTCTCCCAGTTTCTCATCAATACGCAACGTATTGAGACCAGTTTCTTCATTTATTTCCCTCAAAGCCGTCTCTTCAGGTGTCTCGCCTGTCTCCATATGCCCCTTTGGCCACGTCCAGCTTCCAAACCTGTCTTTTATCAAAAGAACTTCCAGCACTCCTGAATTCTTTCTTATTACCACCCCTCCTGCTGAAAACTGTTTCTCCACCCTTCCCCCTGTCATACTTTAATAGTCCTTTCCTCTTCGTCAAAGTCACGCTGTCCATCACGTCCAACTTCCCATACTTCGTAATCTTCCGAATCAAGCTCTTCCAGAAATCTACTTTCGCGCGCGATTACCGTCCCTTTCTGATAATCATACCTTGTGGCCGGATGAATAAGATAGAGATACTTTCTGGCACGGGTGACCGCCACATAAAAAAGACGACGCTCTTCCTCCATTTCCGCCTTCTCGCTCATGGCCTTCGGATGCGGAAACTGCCCCTCACAAAGACCGATCACCATTACCGCGTCCCATTCCAGCCCCTTAGCCTGATGTATCGTGGATAAAACTAGTTGTTCATCATCGGATCCGGTACTAAGTATTGTTTCTCCACGAAAATTCTCACGTAAAGTTATATCGTTCAAGAAACTGTGCAAATCATTGTAATCATGTGAAAAATTCGCTAATTCATGTATATCGTCAACCCGGTCTTTGGCATTTTCAAAACTAGCAAGGATATGCATCTCATACCCGGCTTCCAATATGCTGTTAATCATCATGCCCGGATCATCCTCAATACCCGGATCTGTCGCAACCCTCATCATTTTCGCAAAGTTTTTATAACCGGTATATACTTTCTGAGAAAACCACCCGGAAATATCCATACTCAGAAAATTCTTCACAGTTACACCGGATTCTTTAAAACGTTCAAATATCTTCATAGCATAACCCGGTCCTATCCCGGGACAAAGCGTCAACGCTCGCATCCAAGAGACTTCATCCAACGGGTTCACTATGATCCTGAGATACGCAAGCACATCTTTAATATGAGCCTGCTCAAAAAACCTTATACCGCCTCTGACAACATAGGGAATACCGCGCTTAACAAGCTCCATTTCCAGCTCAGCCGACTGATAATGTGCCCTAAACAGCACAACCATGTCCCTCAGTTCCGTACCCTCATTCCGCATTTCCATCGCTCTCTGCACTACAAAGGACGCCTGCGAATAAAGATTATTCACTTCAACTAAAACAGGTTTTGCCAATGACGGATTCACCGCTTTAAGTTTTTTAGGGAACTGATCGTCATTATTCAGCAGCGAATCATTCGCAAGATTAAGTATTTCCGGAGCGGAACGATAATTAGTTTCAAGTTTAAATGTTTGTGTACCGGAAAATCTTCTTGGGAAAGACAATATGTTTTCAACTCTCGCCCCACGAAAAGAATATATAGACTGCGCGTCATCTCCAACAACAAGAATGTTATTGTGTTTACCACCAAGCATGTCAACGATATCTGCCTGTATGAGATTCGTATCCTGATATTCATCTACCATTACATAATGGAATTTTTCTGTATAGTATTTACCAGCAGACTCTGAATTTTTAAGAAGCCATTGTAGCTTCACTAAAAGATCGTCATAATCCATATTATTGGATTCCTTCTTTCTCTTTCGATATAACTCATCGATAGCGTTTATTTCACCTGAAAATTGGGAGAAATATGGATATTTCTCCGACAAAACCTTGTCGATAGTTTTATCAGTATTGGCGGCAAAACTTATTATTGCCTGGATCACTGATGGTTTCGGAAATTTTTCTTTTTTAACTTTACCATTGTGTTTTTTAATACAGGTTCTAATAAGATCCCTTGAATCATGCTGGTCTAGTATGCCGAAATCCCGCCCGAACCCTATTTCAGGAGCAAATTTACGTAAAATACGATTTCCGACATGATGAAATGTTCCATTCCAAAGTCCCCTGGGAGTATATTTTAGGATCATTTCCGCACGATCTTTCATCTCACGAGCCGCTTTATTGGTAAATGTCATAAGAAGTATATTGCTGGGGTCAACTCCCCTTTCCAATAGATACGCAAGCCGATAAATCAAAGTCCTCGTCTTTCCACTGCCCGCGCCAGCAAGAACAAGACACGGACCATCTGCCTTAGTAACAACTTCATACTG
>CAYZXR010000021.1:9557-14815 GCA_964482475.1 uncultured Planctomycetia bacterium
GCATATTCCGCTATTGTCCTGTCGCTGGAAAAAATTCCAGCGGAGGCGGTATTTAATATAGATTTCTTTGTCCAAGAATCTTTGTCAATATACGCACGGGACACTTGATCCTGTACACGTAAATAATCGCTAAAATCAGCCAATACCATAAATTTATCTTCCTCCAAAAGAGATGAAATTATTGGTAAGAAGATATCTTTTTCGGACTCAGAAAAAACATTGCCCTTTACCAGTTTTATCACTTCGGCAAGAAGCGGATCTTGCGTTAAACATTCAGCCGGTTTATAACCTTCAGCTTTCATCTTAGCTATTTCATCAACCTTAAGACCGAAGATAAATATATTATCCTCACCGACCTCGTTTGCGATCTCGATATTCGCGCCATCAAGCGTCCCAATCGTTATGGCTCCATTGAGCATGAATTTCATATTGCCTGTTCCTGACGCTTCCCTGCCAGCTGTAGATATCTGCTCTGAGAGATCACTGGCCGGGAAGATTTCCTCCGCAAGTGTAACCCCATAATCCTCTAGAAATACTACTTTCAGGCTGTCATTCAAATCCGGATCGCGATTGATAACATCCGCTATGTTGTTAATGAATTTTATCATAAGTTTAGCCATTGCGTAGCCCGGCGCGGCTTTGCCGGCAATAATTGCTGTCCGAGGAACTTTTACTTCACCTGGCGAGTTCTTAATTTTTATATATTGCGCTATCAGATAAAGCGCAAATAAAGACTGTCTCTTATACTCATGTATACGTTTTATCTGGGCATCAAACATAGAAGCCGGATCTACAATAATGCCGGTTTTGTTCTCTATATACTCGACAAGGCGTAACTTGTTTTCATTTTTTGCTTTTGCCCATTTATCTTTAAAACCAGCATCATCCGCGCCGGCGGAAATTTTACTGATCTCTGTCAGATCCTTTATCCACGCGTCGCCTATGGTTCCGGTTATCAGATCAGAAAGAGCAGGATTTGCTTTCTTTAACCAACGTCTTTGAGTTATTCCATTGGTCTTAAAATTGAACTTGCCTGGATAAAACTCATGAAAATCCTTAAAAAGAGAGGTTTTTAGTAATCCCGTGTGCATCTGGGACACTCCGTTCACGGAATGACTGCCTACTACACACAAATGACTCATTCTCACTTTCTTTTCACGTCCCTCTTCTATTAACGACATACTCTTCGCTTTTTCATTATTACCGGGATATCTGATACCTACTTCCTTGAGAAATCTTCTATTGATCTCATATATGATCTCAAGATGTCTGGGGAGCAATTTTCCAATTAGATCAACAGACCAGGCCTCCAAGGCCTCCGGCATAATGGTATGGTTGGTATAGGCAAATGTCTTCACTGTAATATCCCAAACAATCTCCCAATCCAGTCCCTCTTCATCCAGCAACACCCGCATCAACTCGACAATAGCAATAGCCGGATGAGTATCATTAAGCTGTATAGCTACCTTATCAGAAAAATTTGTGAAATCGGGGTTATGCACTTTGAACCTGCGTATAATATCCCTAATAGACGCGGAAGTGAAAAAATATTCCTGTTTCAACCTCAATTCCTGACCCTTGTATAGATTGTCACTAGGATACAATACACGTGAAATATTTTCTGAAACTATTTTATTCTCGCATGCTTTTATATAATCACCATCATTGAAATAATCAAGATCGAATTCTTCCGTACCGCGTGCGGACCATAATCTAAGGTTATTCACAACATCATTTTTATATCCCGGTACAGGTATGTCATACGCCACAGCCAATACATCATCCGTGTCTACCCAATCCACAACAACTTTTCCATTCTCATCTTTATATTTTTCCGTCCTACCGTAAAATTTTATGTTAAGACTATATTCCGGCCTTTCAAACTCCCATGGATTGCCAAATGATAACCATTCATCTGGTAGTTCAATCTGACGACCATTCACTATTTTTTGCTTAAATATGCCATAATCGTAACGTATCCCATAACCCATGGCCGGTATCCCCAGTGTAGCCATGGAATCAAGAAAACAAGCTGCAAGTCTACCAAGACCCCCATTCCCCAAACCGGCATCCGCTTCCTGCTCATACAGATCCTCAAGGTCAATACCAAGTTTATCCATAGCTTCAGCACTCGCTTCTGCTAATCCCAAATTAAGAATATTATTTTCCAGGAGCCGGCCTATTAGAAATTCAAGTGAAAGATAATAGACCCGTTTACAGTTTTCATCATGGTACCTCTGCTGGGTCAATATCCACCTGGCAACCAACCTATCACGTATAGAAAGCGCTATCGAACGAAAATTATCGTATTGAGTAGCGGTATAATGATCTTTAGCTAGAGCATACTTACGGTTATGCATAAAATCGTTCTTTAGCCCTTCCGCGGTATCTTTGCAAACAGAATTATCGTTACGCATGGAATAGAACTCCCCTATTGCCTTGATCAAAATTTAAACTTCAACATATGATTAGTATCGTAATATGACATTATACTTAAAGCAACCAGTATACCGCAATAAAAAAGCGGGGCATAAAGCCCCGCTTAAATGTCATCCAACTTTAGATTTTAAAATCACTTATTTCTTACTGGTCGGCTTCTTCTTGGCAACCGGGCTTTTTTTCGCTACCGGTTTCTTTTTGACCGCCGGTTTCTTTTTAACAACCGCTTTCTTCTTGGCTGCCGGTTTCTTCTTGGCAACCGGTTTCTTTTTTGCGGCCGGTTTCTTCTTGGCAACCTGCTTTTGTCTCACAGTCTTTTTTCTGGCGGCTTTTTTTAACTCATCCCGTATTTCTCTTGCCGTAAGTTTGTTCACATACTTCTCATCTAATCCGGCCTCTAAAAGCCTTTTTTTCTGGGACTTGGTTCTTATTCGTTTCTTGGCACCCAGCTTTTTAGGCCTTTCTCTAAATTTTACGCGTGGACCCGGCATAATATATCTCCTTTTTAATCATTAAATTATTTTTTAAAATACGAACTGTTATTCGCCCCTACAACTGCAACGCAAATATTATACACGATTCCTCCGCCTTTTCAATCAATTTTATTACGATTTCAGGGAGAACACAAGACCCGACCCTACTATTCACCATTCACCATTCACGAAATGCTACTTCCCTTTTACCTTTTTTAGCTCTTCTTTGAACGCATCGGAAGCAATGATCTCCTGAATGAATGACGCGGACCAAACCCGTGAAAGACCGGTATTTTCCTCAAATATTATCCGTGGACGACCGGTTTGGGCACTTACTGCAAGTTCCTGATAAGGAAGATACTCCCCTATAATACCAATAAATTTTCCACCAATCGGGTCATCCCCTATCGTAAAGCTTTGCCCCTGAAAACGTATAGGAGATGGTCTTAAAAAAACGGGACTCCCCGTATTCCCCGGAAAAGCTGAAGCATCGATATAGAACGACTTATCTCCCTTCAATAAACTAATAGTTCCTGTTCGTACTATGGGGGTTATACTTCCCTTAGGTTCAATACCTGGTTGATACGACAGAAAAAACACATCGTACAATTCATGAAGGTACTTCGTATCTAGAAAAAGGTCGTCCGATACCACCTTCACATCATCTTCGGCCGGATCCAACAAAAATGGAATTATCGCGATGTCCACTTCAGGATCGGTATGAAATACCCATTCAATATTAAATCTGTCTTTAAGCTCTTGTATCGATCGTATTGTAACTCCACCAGATTTAAGATTAAAGAACACCAACAGGTCTTTGTCCTGGAATTGTCCGGTTACGTGGTTCATAACAACATGTTTTGCTGTCAGTAAATGATATGTGCCCTGCACATTTACAAGAAATCCTGTCGCCAATATTTTAGGTTTTCCGTCCGGCTCAATCTTCCCCAAAAAAACCACAGTCTTCTTCAATTCCTTAAGAGGGCTAGGCATTAAATTACCCGTTTTACTTTTGATGTTTATTTCACCATAAACAGGTTTCATCATAAATATCGATAATAAAACAACCGCTAGGACTCTTATTCCTCTTCTTAAAAACATCTTAATACCCTCCTGATTGGTTGACATATTCACAATATGTATAGATTACACCGTTTAGGAGAGTTTTACAAGGAAAGGATAAAAACTGTATGTTGTATGCTGAAAGCTGAATGCTGAGAGCTAAGAGCTGAACTGTTATATATCAACCCCGTAAAGAAGTTTGTTTGATTCCGTCTGTTTAATATCTATAAAATTAAGTCCCATAGCCCATATGTCTTTATCGGGATCTTTTCTCGAACTCCACACAACCTGGGCTTTCGCTCTAATAGGCTTTTTTATAAACGGATTCAATACTTTTAGTTTTAGGATAGTACCCTTGCGGAAATTTCTTTTGGCATAAATTTTCATCCCGCCGCGAGATACGTCTACGGCATAGATTTGTTTTATCCAAAAAAGTCTAAATATATTTTTGCATAAAACCTCAAATGTAAAAACATATCGTTTGAACTTTCGCCTTTCCATCTTACTATCCTTTCTAGTTTTCTTGCTTTTGATTAACTAAACTCGTACAAATAAGTTTACCACAGGAATACCACGAAAACAAAGAATAATTCAAACTTTTTGAAATACTAACGGTGCTCCTGACATCCTTAAGATATCATTAGGATTTGAAGGTATTAATAGGCAAAAAGGTGGATTTATAACAAAAATACGAGTTAAACGCTCACCTTTTTTATATTTTATGAAAAATTTCCTTAAACCACTACTGTCATTATTCTTCACTTTCAAGGGCTGACACATGGGTCCGCCCCTACGTTCACGATTTACCAATAACCCTTTTATTGATATATTTCAACCCCGCCTTATATATCTTATGCAAGAGCCTCTTCCAGTTGCCGGGGTTCAGTATCCACTTGGTCATTGTTCCGAACTGTTCAGATATGGAATAGATTGCCGGCACCAACAACAGAGTCAATGGAGTCGCAAATGCCAAGCCTCCTATTACTGTAATAGCAAGCGGATTCCATAAATTCGAACCTTCGCTTTTGTCAATCGCCATCGGAAACAAGCCAAAAATGGTAGTTGCCGTTGTCATTAATACTGGTCTTAATCTATCCCTGGAAGCTGCTAACAAAGTCCTGAAAATGTTTTTATTTCCTTCTTTTAGTGTATTAGCATGATCCACTAAAATAATACCGTTATTAACAACTATACCGGCAAGCATCATCATGCCGATAAGCGCCCCCATACCAATAGATGTTCCAGATACATAGAGCGCCCCTATCGCCCCTATCGTCGCAAGTA
>CAYZXR010000022.1:0-3305 GCA_964482475.1 uncultured Planctomycetia bacterium
TCAACTTCTTCAGTGAATTTTACCGATACCATCTTAGATACGCCCTTATCTTCCATTGTGATACCGTAAAGCACATCCGCTAACTGTATCGTCATCCGATTATGAGTAACAATAATGAACTGTGATAGTTTAAGGAACTCTTTAAGAATGTTGGAAAATCTCACAATATTCGACTCATCCAGCGGAGCGTCTATCTCATCCAGTATGCAGAATGGGCTGGGATTCACTTTGAAGATGGCGAAAATAAGCGCGATAGCTGTCATGGCTTTTTCACCACCGGACAAAAGCATGATGTTCTGCAGTTTTTTTCCGGGAGGACGGACAATAATATCGATACCGCATTCTAACGGATTACGTTCGTCTTCCAATACAAGTTCGGCTTTTCCGCCATTGAATAACATCTTAAAATAATCACTGAATTCTTTCTGTATGGACTCAAATGTCTCCATAAACATCTTACGTGTAGTGCGGTTTATACGGGTGATAGCCTGCATGATGTCTTCTCTACCTTTCTGCAAGTCGTCTCTCTGCTTTGTCAGGAACGCAAAACGTTCTTCAAGCTGTTTATGTTCCTCACCCGCTCCAAGACTTACCTCACCCATTCTTTCTATCTTAACCTTCAGGTCTCCTATTTTTGTTTCAGCCTGAATAGGATCAAATGTCTCTTCTATTTCGATAGCCGTCAAAGCTATATCCACTTTATAAGAATCTGAAATCTTCTGCCTAAGCGCGTCTTTTCTATACTCAAGTTCTTTTCCTTTAATATCAAAATCCCGCGCGTTATTTCTTATATTTTCCATTTTCTCTTCTTTTTCACGTATATCTTTTTCTTTTACACTGATAATACCGGCTAATTGATCTTTCTGGCCTTTCTTTTCAGAACCCTCGGCAATCTTTTTTTCCTTCATGGCCACATATTCAATATTCGCCTCTTCAAGAGATTTGATTTCTTCTTCCAATGTTTTTATACGCGTTCCACTTTCTATTATTCCCTGCCTCTTCTCTTCCACATCTTCATCAATACGCGCATATGTTGATTTTTCTCTTTCAAAATTCGCTACAAGATGCTCTTCTTCTTTACGCGTGGCGGAAAGTTTTACCTTTATATCTGATATTCTATGGAACAACTGCTCTCGCTTGCCGCTGCTCTCCTGTATAGTTCTTTTCGCGATCTCTATGTTATGTTCAATCGTACCGTTTTCCTGTTCTACTGCTTCCAATCGCTTATGTGTTTCCGTTTTTTCCAAAGTCAGCGCTTTTAAAGATTCCGCCTCCTCTTCAAGTTCGCCGGTCAAAACAAGAAGCTCTTCCGAAAGAGCCCCTGCCTTTTCCCTGATAATTAACATCTGCGATGATATGTCTGAAAACTCTGACTGTTTCTCTCTAAGAGCTGTTTCCAATCGAATTTTTCTGGTCATCGCATCATCGATCCAATTCTTAAGCCCGGTGATAATATCCGCTATTGCCGATAACTCATCATTAAGTTTATGTTCTTCTTCCTGCATTTCCTGTAATTTTTTCCGACGTCCGAAAAGCGATACCATTTCCTTTGATGAATAATTTCTGCTCCTGTACCCACCACGCTGTATCAACTCACCTTTTTCGCATAGGATACGACCATAAAAGCCAGGATTACTCCTGACAAACCCTCGAGCTTCTTCCGCGGAAGGTGAAATGAAGATACCATGCAGCATTTTTTCCAATGCCACACGGTAAGACTCCTCCGCAATCAAAACACTACCAACATTGTTAAATGTTCCGGCTGATATATCTGACCGAACGGAAGAGCTGAGTTCTTCGAGTATTATAAAATTTGCGCTACCAAGAGCATTTTCTGACAAAAATTTAATTACATTATCAGCTGCCTCTCGAGTATCCGCTACAATAGCTTGTGAGAAGTCCCCCATTACAGATTCCAAGGTTTCTTCATACCCCTCGCGAACACTGATTATTTCCGGAAGTATACCCCGAATCCCGCTAAAACGGGAATCTTGAGCCTCTACAAGTTTTATCACCTCTTTCACGCTATCATTCATTCCTTCACGATCAGCAATAAGCTTTTCTAGAAACTCTATCCTGGGTCGGATTTCATGGAGCCTATTTTCTTTTGCAACTTTTTCATCTTTCGAGACCGTCAACCTATCCTGTTTCGCGGCGATTTCCCCGGCCAGTGTTTCAAATTCCGATGTCCTGGATTCAAGTTCCTTTTTAACAGTGTCCGCCTTTTCTTCAACCGACGTTAGCTTCACACAAATGTTTTCTTTTTCTCTTTCCACATTCATTTTTTCAAGCCTCAAACGTTTTTCCCTTGTGACAACATTCTGCGTATCAGCGTCAATCTTAATTAGCGCATTCTTTAACTGAGTCTGCTCCGAAACAAGATCCACCGTCTTTTCCATACTGATCTTTAATTCGTGTTTATGTTGATGTAATGAAGACGCGATATTTTCTACCGTCCCTTCTGCTGTCGCAAGCTCCTCTTCTTCTTTTTTTCGGCCTGAGCCAATATTCCTACACTGTACTTCCAGCGTCTCCAGGCGTTTCCCAACGGTTTCCTTTCTTTCTGTTATCTTTTCGACTTCCCAATCCAACCGCTGAACATACTTTTGAAGCTCACTTACACGTTCTCTATTCACAGAAGCCATGTGGGTGTTCTTGTCGATATCTGAAGCAAGCCGCACGACTTCACCATGCGCGGCTTGAAGATCCTCCATAAGAACGTTAAATTTCCGTCTCTCGTCGACAAGTGAATTGTTAAGTTCTTCCAGTTCTTGTTTTAAGGTGTCTGCTTCCTTTTTAAGATCACCAGCTTTTGTATCTACATTTGTGTTATCAGACCCTAATTCTCTGAATTTTTTATAGGCCAATTTTACGTCTAAATCCTTTAATTCATCAAACGCCGCTTTATACCTATCAGCCTTACGCGCTTGTCGCTCTATAGCTTTGATCTGGCGCTCAACTTCCCGTACTATATCGTTTATCCTGACAAGATTTTCCTGTGTCCTCTCAAGCTTCAATAAAGCTTCTCTCTTCTTCGCCTTGAAACGCGTTATTCCACTGGCTTCTTCAAAAATATATCGACGTTCTTCAGGCTTAGAACTAAGAACCTGATCCATTTTCCCCTGTTCGATTACAGAATAGGAACTTGTGCCAAGACCGGTACCCATTAGCAAGCTTCTAATATCCATAAGACGAACCGGGGTTTTATTAAGCAAATATTCACTCTCACCGGAACGAAAGAGCCGACGCGTAATTATCACCTCATCATAATCTACCGGAAGTGACCTGTTTTCATTTGACAGAGT
>CAYZXR010000022.1:3405-10206 GCA_964482475.1 uncultured Planctomycetia bacterium
CCAAAAATCGGAGCTTCGGGATCTTTGTTGATCGCGACAATAACATCTGAAGATTTCATGCCAATAAGATGTTGGATTTGTCCACTAATGCCACAAGCAATATATAACTTCGGACATACAGTTTTTCCCGTCTGCCCCACTTGATGTGAATAAGGTATCCAATCCGCGTCAACAGCGGATCGAGAAGCCCCGACGGCTCCACCCAAGGACAGCGCGAGTTCTCTTATAATATCAAAATTCTCTTTTGTCCCTAAACCACGTCCACCCGAAACAATTACGTCGGCTTCCGCGATATTAATTGTTGATTCTATCTCTTCAACTATATCTATAAGTGTGCTTCTGGATGTATAAATGTCTTCTGGGAATTCTTCTTTTATGATTTCACCTTTTCGCTTTCCGTCCGGCTCTGCCTCAGTCATAACCTTATGTCTAACCGTCGCCATCTGCGGCCTGGTATTGGGGCTAATTATGGTAGCCATAATATTACCGCCAAAAGCTGGCCTGGTCTGCAATAAAAGTCTTTCATCCAGATCTATATCTAATCCCGTGCAATCGGCCGTCAACCCGGCTCTGATCTTTACAGCTACACGAGAGATCAAGCTTCGACCAATAACCGTGGCACCACATAAGACAACCTCCGGCTTATATTTAGTTACCAATTCGACTAAGACTTTAGTATAAGGTTCATCCTGATAAGCATGAAGTTTTGGGGAATCAACCAAGTAGACCTTGTCGGCACCTCGAGCAATAAGTTCTTCACATTTACCTTCTATTTTGTCTCCCAAAAGAACAGCGCAAAGGTCTACTCCAAGCTTATCCGCGAGTTCCCGGCCCTTACCCAAAAGTTCAAAAGATATTGACTGAACTTGACTTTTTTTCTGTTCCGCGAATACCCATACATCCTTATGCTGAGAAAAGTCAACCTTCTTCTCTTCTTTTTTCCGCATAACGATCGCCTCAAACTTACAAGCTTCTACACAAGCACCGCACATTGTGCATTTTGTAAGGTCTATAACAGCCTTATTCTCTTCCATCGCTATCGCGCCAAACGGACACAACTTTAAACACAGCGTACAACCGGTACACTTATCGTTCAAAACTCTTATCGCATCTGTATCAGCCACTTTCTTTCTCCCTAGAAAACTAACCTATAATAACGTCTTTGAGCAACCCGGCAAGTTCTTTAGCCATCTCATTGGGTTCACCCGCAAGTATCCTGCCGCCCTCGCGCTGCGGCGGAGTAAATATTTTCAATACTCGCGTTGGAGATCCGTCTAATCCAATTTTATCTTCATCGCACCCAATATCTTCAGCTCCCCAAACGGGTATCTCTGCCTTTTTAGCCCGCATCTTGCCCTTAAGTGACGGAAGACGCGGTTCGTTTATTTCTTTAACAACGGTAAGAACAACAGGTAGCGGGGTTTCAATAATATCGTACCCCTCTTCCGTCATTCTTTCCACTTTTGCCTTATTTTCATCAATCTCTTCTATTTTTTTAACGTAAGTCACCTGAGGTATATCCAAGTGTGTAGACACTCCCGGACCAACCTGAGCCGTATCCCCGTCAGATGCCTGTTTACCACAAAATATGATGCTGTAATCGCCGATCTTTTTTATGGCCTGAGACAACGTATAACTTGTCGCCCAGGTATCACTACCCGCAAATTTGCGATCGCTCAAAAGTACAGCTTCGTCACAACCCATTGACAAGGCCTCTTTCAAGACGTCTATCGCCTGCGGAGGCCCCATGCTCACTACAACAACCTTTGCACCTTCAATTCTCTCTTTTAACCGCAATGCCTCTTCGATCGCGTACATATCAAACGGATTAATCACCGAAGCAACACCCTCTCTAATGAGTGTATTTGTCTCGGGATCGATTCTGACATCAGTTGTCTCCGGCACTTGTTTAATGAGAACAATTATTTTCATAAGTATTACCTGATTACTTAGCTAACCCTTCTTTTATCAACGCAGAAGCTATTACACTGCGCTGTATCTGATTCGTTCCTTCGTATATCTGTGTTATTTTGGCGTCCCGCATCAGTTTCTCAACCGGATATTCTTTCATGTAACCATATCCGCCAAAGATCTGTACAGCGTCAGTCGTGACTTTCATTGCCGTATCCGAAGCAAATGTTTTAGATATCGCGGATACTTTAGAAATATTTTTGGCCCCTGAGTCTATCATTCGCGCGGCGGAATATATTAACGCTCTAGATGCTTCAACCTGAATAGCCATATCCGCCAACATAAACTGTATCGCCTGAAAAGAAGAGATCGAAGTACCGAACTGTCTCCTCTCGTGAGCATATTGCACAGATTCATCTAAAGCTCTTTGGGCTATACCGAGTGCCTGTGCCGCAACGCCCGGACGAGAACTGTCAAATGTTTTCATGGCAACGATAAACCCAAGACCTTCTTTAGCAAGTAAATTTTCTTTTGGAATCCGGCAATCAGTAAATATTACTTCGCATGTCGCCGAACCGCGTATCCCCATCTTGTTCTCTTTTTTCCCAAAGCTTACGCCAGGCGTATCTTTTTCAACAATGAAGGCGCTTGCACCCCTCGCACCCCTCGACTTGTCTGTTATAGCTACCACTGTGTATATCTCGGCTTCTCCGCCATTTGTAATCCACTGTTTGGTACCATTAAGGATGTAACTGTCACCATCTTTTTGCGCGGTTGTCTTAATTGAACCGGCATCAGATCCCGCCTCAGCCTCAGTTAAGGCAAACGCGGCAAGTTTCCTGCCAGACGCCACTTCAGGAAGATATTTGGCTTTCTGTTCCTCATTTCCGTACAACAAAATCGGAAATGTCCCAAGTCCGGTCGCGGCAAAAGCCAAAGAAATACCTCCACAACCCCAACAAAGCTCTTCTGTGGCAATAGCAAGCTCGAGGATTCCTCCACCCATTCCGCCGTATTCTTCCGGAATATATACTCCGCAAACATCAGATTCAGCTAAAATCTTCATTATGTCCCAAGGAAATTCGCCACTCTCGTCATAGTGTGCAGCTACCGGTTTGATCTTTTCTTCAGCTATCTGATGACAAAGCTCTTTTATCATCATCTGTTCTTCAGTTAGAAGATAGTCCATATCCGTCTCCTTTTAGTTCAAAATTCAAACCACTTAACATTAATTAGGCCAGACTCAAACAATTAACATCTTTCAACTTTTCACAATAGGATGTTAACCGCCTGGTACTGGCCCCTTTAAATTATTCAACAAATTTTTTAATCGCCAACGTTACGTTGTGCCCACCAAATCCCAGTGAATTGCTTATCGCCACATCAACTTTCATTTCTCTTGCCGTATTGGGTACGTAATCAAGATCACATTCCGGATCCGGCGTCTCATAGTTTATAGTAGGAGGTACTACACTATTCTCAATAGCTTTTACGCACGCAATTAACTCCGCGCAACCTGTTGCACCTAATAGATGACCGGTAACTCCTTTTGTAGATGATACCGGTATCTTTTTGGCGCGATCGCCAAAAGCAGTCTTTATTGCTACTGTTTCCATTTTATCGTTAAGTTGTGTAGATGTTCCATGAGCGTTTATGTAATCTACATCCTCTATGTTAAGGCCCCCGTCTTTCAACGCCATCAACATACATCTCACAGCCCCATCACCTTTTGGATCCGGCGCCGTCATATGATACGCGTCACTACTCAGGCCATACCCCACCATCTCACAATATATATGTGCTCCACGTTTTCGCGCGTGTTCCAGTTCCTCAAGAACAACTACCGCGGCACCCTCGCCCATAATAAATCCGTCTCTATCCCTATCAAACGGTCTAGAAGCCTTTTCTGGAGCGTCATTTCGCGTTGAAAGCGCTTTTAAGGCACAAAATCCTCCAAAACCCATAGGAGTGGTCGCTGCTTCAGACCCTCCGGCAAACATGACATCCGCGTCGCCTCTCTGCAGAATCTTAAAAGCATCGCCCATAGAATGACTCGCCGACGCACATGCCGTTACTGCACATGAATTCGGACCCTTAAAACCAAGTTCTATAGATACAATACCTGAAGCCATATTTACTATGAGCATCGGAATAAGAAACGGAGATATTTTTGAAGGAGCTTTCGTAGGATCTGTTCTTAGATACTTAGCATGTTCAGATTCAACAGTATGCAACCCCCCGATACCTGATCCCATATACACCCCGACTCTTTCCTGCACTATCTTTTCGCGGTCGAGTCCGCTATCCTCACAGGCCATTTTTGCCGCCACTAAAGCGAACTTAACGAACGGGTCAAGTCTCTTATCCTGCTTGGCTGTCATATAACGCGTAACGTCAAGATTCTTGACCTCAGCGGCTATATGAGAATTGAAGTTGGAACAATCAAACGCGGTCAATGGTCCGACACCCGTTTTACCGTTCACAACTGCATCCCAAAAATCTGGTATGTTAGTTCCTACGGGAGTGACTGCACCCACTCCCGTAAGAACCACTCTTTTCTTCAGCATTATTTTCTCTGGAAGGTTTCTGTTATTGCTAATTATGATTGTTGTCCAGCTTTGCCCTGTATATACTTAACGGCATCGCCAACTGTGGTAAGCTTTTCAGCTTCTTCATCCGGTATTTCAGCCCCAAATTCTTCTTCAAGGGCCATAACAAGCTCTACTGTGTCCAAAGAATCCGCACCTAAATCATCAATAAACTTCGCATCATCTTTAACTTCTTCTATCTTCACACCAAGTTGTTCCGCAACGATCGCTCTGACTTTTTCAGCTATGTCAGCCATTTGTTCCTCCTTTTTGTACTTCCCCTACAACTAAACTCCTACTTACAAATCAACTCTTAATATCTACATCACCATGCCGCCGTCTACCTGAATGACCTGCCCCGTAATATACGATGAGCCGTCACCAGCCAGAAATACTACCAAATCCGCGACATTGTTGGTATCTCCCATCTTCCCGAGCGGGATCATCTTCAGCATTCCCTCTTTCATCTCGGCAGACAGTTTATCAGTCATATCGGTCTGAATAAAACCGGGGGCGACCGCATTCACATTTATGTTCCTGGATCCAAGCTCTTTAGCGACCGATTTGGTCAAAGCTATAAGCCCGCCTTTGCTAGCCGCGTAATTTGCCTGGCCAGCGTTACCCATTATGCCGATGATAGAGGCCATATTAATGATCCTTCCACCTCGCTGTTTCATCATCGGGCGGGTAACAGCCTTTATGCAATTAAAGGCACCTTTCAGGTTAACCCCTAGCACGGCATCCCACTCACTTTCGGACATCCTAATTAAGAGGTTGTCCCGGGTTATACCGGCATTGTTGACAAGTATATCCAATTTGCCAAAATTGTCAAGAATTTTGTTGGCAAAGTCCTGACAGGCTTCTAAAGAGGTTACATCTACCTTTTCCGCTAAAACCTTTCGGCTTGTAACACCCTCGATTTCAGCCTTTGTCTGGGACAGGGCTTCCTCGCTAACATCACATATTGCTATGTCTGACCCTTCTTTTGCCAGGGCAAGCGCTATCTCCTTGCCTATCCCTCGGGCAGCCCCTGTAATCATAGAAATTTTGTTTTCCAGCTTCATTTTCCTCCAATCTTATCGAATTTGCCAACCTAATTCTAACCATATTGAGGAATTTGTCAAGAAGATTTGGAGTATTTGCTTTTGTAACGTTCTATGTATATACTCATTTATGTTATGGAAAAAGATCAAAAGAAGGAATTTTCGCAGAATGAACGCCTGTTTATTAACCAGGCAAAACGATTTATCCGACAAACAGGCGTTGCTGTAAAAAATTTCCGGATGTTCGGAGACGAACACCCGATTCTGGCTGGCAACATACAGAATCTAAATGATCTATTAATTACGACCCTAACCCACAGAGATTCAATAACATATACCTTCTTGGGAGATACACTATTAGTTGAAGATATCCGGCTCAAAGATCTGGATCGCAAAGAATATACTCTCATTGCCGAATTGGATGAATGCGGTATCACCAGCCTGTCATTTCAACAAGGCATAACAGAAAAAGAGTTATGTCTGCTTCTTCAAACCATAGCTGCCGGACCGGAAGCTATCGCGGCCGAAGGCGGATTGGCTAGTCTTTTCCAAAAGAAAAATGTTACTCACATAAAAGCCGATGAAACATTTTTCAAACGTGTTAGTAAAAAAGATGAGGAATCGAAAAGCGCAAAGGATCAACTGGCGGATATACTTATCGTTGACTACTTAACCGGAAAATCCTCTCTTACCGGTGGTGATACACAAACCCTGGCCGAGAGAATACGAAAGGACCCCGGCAAGATCGGAAAGCTAATATCGGAAAACGCTCTCCACACAAACGGATCTACAGAAAATAGCGAATTCAACGAAGATGGGTATATTGAATCTGCTTGTGCAAACATAGAAAAACTAACCGCAGATATGAAAAATAGCGGCATAGAAGATAGCGAAATAACCGTAGATTTAGAAAACATCATATCATCTTTGGACCCATCTCTCCGAAGACAAGTTCTATCCCGGGCATCATCCGCAAAAAACGACACACCGCTCCTTAATAGCGTAATCACCGAATTCTCCGACAGGGCAATTACTGAAATAATAGTATCCGATTTTGTTGACAAAAAATTATCCATAACTGAAACAAGGCAACTAATACGAAAGCTCCTGACAGACGAAATCCAGAGAAAAAGGATAATGGCTGCCTTGGAAAAAACGCTTCTACAAAAAGAAATATCTCAAGAGACCTGTTCCCTGCTTTTTGAAGGCACATTCTGGACAGACATGGTTGATGAAGAAAAAGTAAACCAGATAAAGTC
>CAYZXR010000022.1:10306-14713 GCA_964482475.1 uncultured Planctomycetia bacterium
CTGATCATCTGCTCCCTCGTCTTTGTCGATACGTATTCCATTTCTGAATCCATATCAACCTCCAGCGCTACAATAAGACGTTTACGCTCAAAATACAGTCTTGTAACCTCCTCAAGTATATCGTCTCTCAGCTGTACCATAAGTTTACTTCTCACATCAATACTCGTTTGCGAAGGGTTCCATACAACATCGGCAAGATCCCATGTAAGGCCCACACTCCAGTCATTGCCTATTTCTCTGGGACCTCTCACGACATATGATGTTGAAGAATTTTTGTATATCTCAATATTGTCGTCATTTGACTGTGAAAAATTCATAGACAATCTAGGCATAATAGCTTTCCATTTCGCCCCCGTCCGCCATCTTTTGATCTTTTCGGGACTCACCTCCGCGTATGCGATTGCCATGTGCTGAACATCAAGAATCGTCGGCTCTTGTGAACATACTGTAACAATTTTTTTTGATTTTCCTTGCAAACCGCTTTCGTCCACAATATCATTCATACTTTTACGATATATACTCCTATCGGTAACCACCCATAACCACTCCTCCCCATGCGCATCGATAAGAACTTTCAACCATACAATATTCCCCGTAGCGCTATTTTCAAAAACTGTCCTCCAGGCTCCTGAAGGATCTCTAGCGGCGCGCAAAAATACTTTTACCCCAGTAGCCGCAAAGAGCCCTTCTGTTGTATTTAACGCTGATATAACAAGCGACGATGGCAATCCCGTCGTATTGACCTTCTCTACAAAATTAGCTCCATCACGAAATAGAAATATGCCAGCACCCGTTGCCACTGTTACTCCTGAAGGACCCGCGCTATCTATTCTCCGTATCGCCGGATATAGCTTATCTTTTTCTTCATTCGCTATAGAAGAATTGTCATCCACGAATTCTTCTCCGGCATCTCGACACACAAAATATCTATCCCAGGCATTACCTCTATCTCTCGAATAAAAAAGCTTATTTCCAGCCGCCGCGTAGATAATACCGTTCTTAATCACAACATCTTCCAGCTTTTTACCGGGCGTTCGTGGATCTATTCGTTTCCAACCATTCGGCTCAATCAGAAATATCTCAGTTTTTGACCATACCAGCACCGTATGTTCGCCGCCCGCAATGCCAGCGGCAACCCCATACAAATATTGCTTACCCGGCGACCAATTCCACTTACCGCATTTTCTCTCATACAACCCGCTCTCAGTTGAAATATATACAATCCCTTCGGAAAGGGCTATGCGAGTAACCTTCGTCTCCTTACCCGGGAGAGAAATGCGAACCCAGTGTTTCCCGAAATCCACCGTCCGGTATACTCCATCATTTGTCCCAACATACAAAGCATCAGTACGCTCTGCTCCCTCAACACAACTCAAACAAAGGGTTTTATCTATACCGGAAGTCATCTCCTCCCAACCCCCCGTTAACGCGAACCCAGAACGTACCGCGCACATAAAAAACATAACAACCATAGTCAAATAGAATAACAATTTTAGATATCTCATCCCTCCCTCCTTTTTATTGAATCGCATTTTAAACTCTATTTGATTTTTTGTCAATCTTTTTTGATGATTTGGGAACTACACCTCTGAAATAATGAAACAAAAGGGCGGGTTTCGCTTCGCCTTCGGCTTTGCGGAACCTTCTTATAGACATTTAGGGTCACACGGTTTAGAACCCGCCCCTACAATACATGTCATCAAAAAATCTTCCGATTATTTTTTGATGGTACTCTGAATTTTGATTCGCAAGATGTCGAAGATATTTTACAAATGGTTACCACCAAAATTTGGAGCCATTCACTTGTACAGGGCACGGCATGCCGTGCCCCTACCAACACGATTCACAGTTCACGTTTTTGCCATTAGGCTCACTCTCACGTATAATTAGTGTTATGAATAGATTCCCAGAAAACTTCATGTGGGGCGCGTCCACCTCCTCTCACCAGGTTGAAGGACACAATGTTGACAATGATTGGTGGGAATGGGAACAAGCCGGCAACACCGAACCATCTCTCGCGGCCTGTGACCACTACAATAGATTCCGTGAGGACTTTGATATCGCAAAAAAACTCGGACATAACGCGCATCGCCTGGGTCTGGAATGGAGCCGACTTGAAAAAGAAGAAGGCGTGTGGGATGAATCCGAATGGAACCATTACAAGACTGTCATAGACGAACTTCTAGCGCGCGGGATAGAACCTATAGTGACTCTACACCATTTTACTCTTCCGATATGGCTCGCCCACTCTGGTGGATGGCTAAACAAAAGCGTTGCCAAATATTTTACACGTTTCGCCGCAAAAGCTATAAGTGAACTGGGCGGAAAAGTACGCTACTGGATAACAATAAATGAACCACATATTCTGGCTTTCCTATCCTATTCCACAAAGGAATGGCCACCCTGCAAAAATGATCTAAAGCAAGCTATGACTGTTTTGGAACATATGCTCATAAGTCACACTGAATCATATCTCATTATGAAAGAATTTGCTGAAAAAAATCCTGACTGCAAGAAACCTTCCATTGGTTTGGCAAAGGCTGTCACGGCCTTCCATCCCAATTCATTCATATCTCCACTAGACTGGTTAATGACATACTTGCGATCAAAATTCCATAATCACGATTTCATCGACTCTCTCATAAAGGGTCGTATCATTATTCCCGGAATAAAACAGCAAAAACTCTCTGCCTCAAACACCCTTGACTTTATCGGTCTAAACTATTACTTCCGTCAGTTTATACGGTTTCCGCGAAATATCATTAAAGATCCTTATGGTGATGTGTGCCCTACAGAAACACATAGGGATGCCGGCCCGCTCACTGACATGGGCTGGGAAATATACCCTCGCGGCATTTATGAAGTCGTTAAAAGTCTATCTCGACATAACCTCCCCATGATTATAGCGGAAAACGGTCTTGCTACAACCGACGATACCGTAAGACGTGAATACATAAAGACCCACCTTACCCAGATACTAAATGCTCTGAGATCAGGGTATCCCGTAATAGGTTATTTGCATTGGTCATTGCTGGACAATTTCGAATGGGCCGAGGGATACAGCAAACGTTTCGGTCTGGTTGAGATCGATTACAAAACTCAAAAACGCACGATCAAAGATTCGGCACGATATTATGAGAAAGTGATACGAAGTGGAAAGATTGTTTCGTGAATGGATTAGTAAGTAGGGGCGCGGTTTCCGCGCCCTTTAAAACCACAACATCACCATTTGAATTAAAAAGGGCGAAAGATTTTTCGCCCCTACAAATATTATTTTGATCACCAATAATTAGAAATGATTTATTATACGAAATGTTCCGGGATAACATTCCATCATCGAGGGCGGGGTAACCCCGCCCCTACTATTCGCTATTAACCAAAAATCCTTTTGTACTCTTCTCGAATACGACCCAGCTCTTCCAGGCTCAACTCCCAATCCTTCTCCGGGGTATTCATTCGGGCTTGTTCAGGCGTACGGCAGCCAACTATACAGGAAGCAACTTCAGCATGGCTTAAAACCCAACTGATCGCACATTCAGATACCGCCACTCCATGCGTTGCGGCAATTGTTTCCAAAATGTCTACAAGTTCTTTCCCCTTACTCCAGAAAGGTTCACGGTAAAATTTATAAAAAAAACTCCTCACATCACCCTTGGGCATCTGTGGTGGTTTTTTGTACTTCCCGCTCAAAATTCCTCCACCAAGTGAACCATAAGCAAGCACAGAAACGTCTTTCGCTCCACAAATTGGCATAAGATCTTTTTCTATTGATCTATCAAACAAAGAATACTGCATCTGGTCACTAACAACCGGGGCAATTCCCAATGATTTAGTCAAAAATTCCTTATCGAAATTGCTTACCCCGATATATCTTACTTTCCCCTCTTCAATGAGCTTTTGCAACTCCCCGAAAGTTTCCTCAAATGGGGTATTTTCATCCGGCCAGTGGCATTGATACAGATCTATAGTCTCGACACCAAGCCTGCGTAAAGAATTTTCAATTTCCTCGCGGATAAACCCGGCACTAAGGTCAACCTTGATTGAATGTCCTTCCCCCTTAAGTCCGCATTTCGTCGCGATGACAACGTCAGATCTCTTCCCCTTTATCGCGCGACCGATAACGCTCTCAGAACGTCCACTCCCATAGATAGGAGCCGTATCGATCATATTGATCCCCCTGTCAAGAGCCTCATGTACCACTCTCACAGACTGCTGATCGTCCACCTCACCCCAGCAGTCTCCACCGAAGACCCATGTGCCAAGAGATACAGTAGATATCTCTAAATCAGTATTCCCGAGTTTCCTATACTTCATTTTCTCCTTTGCTATCAAAAAATCTTCCTATTATTTTTTGATAGTACTCCGAATTTTGATCCGTAAAATGTCGCAGAGATTTTACGGATGGTT
>CAYZXR010000023.1:0-14604 GCA_964482475.1 uncultured Planctomycetia bacterium
TTCACCCTTTGTTCCGTGTTTTTCATTGACACAATATGACTGACATGATACTTTATGCCTGACGAAGCTTACCTTGTGCAAAATATAAACGATTGAGATGTAAAAAATATGACAATAGGCGTTATCTTTCCACTAATAGGCGGTGTAGGGCTTTTCTTCTTCGGGATGCAGATGATGTCCGAAGGCTTAAAGAAAATAGCCGGTGATCGTCTCAAAAACATCCTTCATATGGTTACCAAACTGCCGATCATTGGTATGCTTGTCGGTGCGGCAGTAACTTGTCTTATTCAGTCTTCCAGCGCGACTACCGTTATGGTGGTAGGGTTTGTCAATGCCGGGCTTCTGGTATTGAAACAGGCGATAAGTGTGATCATAGGCGCAAACGTCGGAACGACTTTTACCGCATGGTTAGTATCTTCAATGTCTGTTTTCAAAGTTACGCAATACGCTCTTCCGCTTGTTGGAATAGGTTTTGCTGTTCAGACTTTTGGAAGAACGAAGAAAGCCAGATTCTGGGGGCAAGTTCTTATGGGATTCGGTCTTCTTTTCGTAGGCCTGGGATTTATGCAGGACGCGTTTGCTCCGCTAAAAGAAA
The DNA here is from genome assembly GCA_964482475.1 of uncultured Planctomycetia bacterium. GTDB lineage: Bacteria > Omnitrophota > Gorgyraeia > Tantalellales > Tantalellaceae > JAHJBY01. The sequence continues at coordinate 596 of CAYZXR010000023.1, forward strand.
GCCAGGCGGTAAAAGAGATGTTCATAGCACTTGGAGATAATCCAATGCTTGGTGTGCTGATTGGCATGGGAGTTACCATGCTTATTCAAAGTTCGTCTGCTACGATCGCGATTGTACAGGTTATGGCGTTTAATGGGTTAATAAGTTTTCCGGCGGCTATAGCGGTAATGCTTGGAGGCGATATCGGAACGACAATAACCGCGCAGCTTGCGGCAATCGGAACTAATTTAGAAGCGAGAAGGGCCGCAATGTCTCATACATTGTTCAATGTTATAAGTGTTGCCGTCGCATTGATCTTTGTTTTTAACGGGTGGTTTGTAAGGATAGTAGGACTCATATTGCCGGGAGCGATTACCACTAAAAACATAATGTTTCATATTGCTGTTGCTAACAGCCTTTTTAAAGTGTTAAGTGCGGCGGCATTCCTGCCGTTCATTGGGAAACTAGCCGAGACATGTGAATGGCTTGTGCCGAAGAAAAAAGGCGCGATCGAAATGGGTCCTCAGTATCTTGAAAAACACTTGCTGGACACTCCACCGATAGCTTTGGAGCAGGCGCGTCGTGAAGCTGTCCGCATGACAGGGTTAGCTTGCAATTCGGTGGGGCATGCTGTAAAAAGTTTTTTTGAAAAAGACCTCAAACCTCTTATTCAGGTGCCAAAGCTGGAACAAGCGGTGGATAATCTCCAGTCGGCGATAACCGGGTATTTGGTCGAGCTTTCGCAAAGGGATCTTACGCCGGATGAATCCGCAGTTTTACCCGTCTTGATGCACAGTGTAAACGATATTGAAAGGATCGGAGATCACGCCGAGAATATAGCGGAGCTCGCAGAGCGTATGGTTGAAAAAAAGCTTTCTCTTAGCGATGAAGCCCAGGGTGAGTTGCGTCTCATGTGGAACGAGCTTAACAGTATGATGATAGAGACAGAAGACGCGTTGAGAAGTGGTGACCACCAGGTAGCCAGGAAGGCGCTTCAGCGGGAAGATATACTGAACAAATACCAGCTTGATCTCAAGAACGCGCATGTTAATAGAATAAGCCGTAAGATGTGCGATCTGCAGTCCGGTGTGGTTTTTACGGATTTTGTTGATAATCTCGAGAAGATAGGGGATCATCTTACCAATATCATTCAGGGTGTCCTTGGTGAAATGCGTTGGCAGGGTGGAGCAGAATCAGAAGATGAAGAGCTTGTTTCCGAGGCAGAGCAGATTAGTTGATAGTCATACCATTCACGACATCCCTCTTGACAAAAAGGACACCCTTTAGTATTATACGTCTAATCAGTTTGATGCTGTTTTGGTTTAAGGTGTCAGACGATCAGTTTTTGTGCTTAATCTTTATAAAACATATAGTTATGAATTAGGAGGTTATTATGGGTATGTGGGTTGGCATGGGACGGAAAGCCCGTCGAAGTTATGGATTTGACGAAGTTGCGCTTGTACCCAGGGACCTGACTATCGATCCCAATGATGTTGATACTTCTTGTGAAATCGGGGGGATTAAATTGGATGTACCAATCATGGCGTCTTCTATGGATGGCGTGGTCAATGTCGATTTTGCCATAGCCATGGGAAAACTTGGTGGTATCGCGGTGCTTCATCTAGAAGGTGTGTCAACGCGTTACGACAATCCTAGCGAAGCGGTAGAGAGGATAATAAACGCTGATTCAAAGGAAGTTACAAAAATTATCCAGGATGTGTATACCAAACCGATCAAAAAAGAACTTATTACAAAAAGAATAGGCGAACTTAAAAAAGCCGGTGTTACAGTTGCTGTAAGCTGTAATCCGCAGGTGGCCGCTGAATTTGGTCCTATCGCTCGAGATGCCGGATGTGATATTTTTATCATACAGTCTACTGTTATAAGTGTAAAATATGAATCAAGCAAGTATGAGACTCTGGATCTTAAGAAATTCTGTAAAGATATGAAGATCCCGGTTCTTTTGGGTAACTGTGTAGACTATAAAGCGGCACTTGATCTTATGGAAACCGGATGTCAGGGTCTTTTTGTAGGCATAGGACCCGGAACGGCATGTACTTCCAGGGGCGTTCTCGGCATAGGTGTGCCGCAGATAACAGCCACATGTGATTGTGCCGCCGCTAGAGATTTTTATTACAAAAAAACCGGCAAATATGTTTCTATAATTACTGATGGCGGTATGGCAACGGGTGGAGATGTTTGTAAAGCCTTTGCTTCCGGAGCCGACGCGGTTATGCTGGGAAATGCTTTTGCCAGAAGTAAAGAGTCTCCCGGTAAGGGATTCCACTGGGGCATGGCGATGCCGCATCCTTCCTTGCCTCGTGGAACACGTATAAAAGTTGGCACTTCGGGTACGCTGGAAGAGATACTGTTGGGGCCAGCGCAAACAGACGATGGTACACAGAATCTCGTTGGCGCGCTTGCCACAAGTATGGGCAATCTTGGCGCTCATAATATAAAAGAGATGCAACTTGTTAAAATGATCATAGCACCTTCAATACAAACCGAGGGGAAGGTTTATCAAACCGCCCAGCGTGTTGGTATGCGGAAAGGGTAAATAGTGAATCGTGAATAGTGAATGGTAGGGGCACTCCTTGTGGGTGCCCTGAACATGTTAAGGGCGGGCACAAGACCCGCCCCTACTAACAACCTATAATTCAAATGTCTAATTCTGATTTCATACACCTGCATGTACATACTCAGTACAGTCTTCTAGACGGAGCCTGCCGCTTGAATGATCTTGTCGATTTGGCGAACACCTACAATATGTCTTCGTGCGCAATAACTGATCATGGAAACATGTTCGGCGCGATAGATTTCTACCGCAAAGCAAAAGAAAAAGGTATCAAGCCAATAATTGGAGCGGAAGTTTATGTAGCTCCCGGAAGTCGTTTTGATAAAACAAGTCATGGTATCAAAGGGGCCGGGTTTCACTTGGTACTTTTGGTGAAGAACCTCACAGGTTATCAAAACCTCATGAAGATAGTTTCTGCGGGGTATTTAGAAGGGTTTTATTACAAGCCAAGGGTAGATAAAGATGTGCTTTCTCGTCATAGTAAGGGGCTTATTGCTATGTCCGCTTGCCTTCAAGGGGAGGTCCCGCATTATCTTTTATCTGATCAATTGGATCAGGCAAAAAAATCCGCATTGGAATATTCCGATATTTTTGGGAAAAAGAATTTCTATCTTGAACTGCAGGAAAATCACATAGCTAAACAGACTGAGCTTAACAAAAAGATGATTACATTATCCCGTGAGATCGATCTTCCCTTAGTCGCTACAAATGATGTGCACTATTTGAGTAAAGGTGATGACAAAGCGCATGACGCTCTGCTATGTATACAGACTCAAAGCAGACTTGATGATGCCGATCGCATGCGATTTACTACCGATCAATTATATTTCAAATCTCCAGAAGAAATGAAAGATGCCTTCAAGGATACCCCGGAAGCTATTTCTAATACGGTTAAAATAGCTGACGCATGTAACCTGGAACTTGATTTTGACACTCTGCATTTGCCGCATTTTGATCCACCCAATGGTCAGGATAATGATACCTTTTTTAAGGACTTGATCCGAGAGGGGGTAAGCAAGAGATATGGCACTGCTACCGATGAAGTAAAAGAACGTGTAAAGCACGAGTTCAGGATTATCGAAAAATTAGGATATATAAGCTATTTTCTCATTGTGTGGGATTTCATTGAGAAGGCAAGGGAGATGGGCATTCCGGTAGGACCCGGAAGAGGTTCTGCTGCCGGAAGCATTATTTCATACCTTATCGGAATTACAGACATAGATCCATTGAAATACGGGCTTATTTTTGAAAGGTTCCTCAATCCTGGAAGAGTGACCATGCCTGATATTGATATAGATTTCTGTTTTGAGAGAAGAGATGAAATCATAGAATATGTTGTTGAAAAATACTCCAAAGAGAATGTGGCACAGATAATAACCTTTGGAACGATGAAAGCTCGAGCGGCGATAAGAGATACCGGGCGTGTTATGGGTGTTGCTTATGCGGATGTTGATAAGATAGCCAAACTTATTCCGAATGAACTGGGCATTACAATTAGTGAAGCTGTTGAAAGAGAACCGGAACTTAATACGATCTATCAACAGGATCCCATGATACATGAACTTATAGAGATATCAAGGCGATTGGAAGGGCTTAATAGACATGCTTCGGTGCATGCCGCAGGTGTTGTAATTTCCGATTCACCATTGCGGAATCAAATTCCTTTATACAAGACATCAGATGGACAGATTACAACCGGCTATGCAATGGAGTCTTTGACCGATATAGGTATGTTGAAAATGGATTTTCTCGGTCTCAAAACTCTTACTGTTATCGACTATACGGTGAAGATTGTGAAGCGAACACGATCTCTAGATGTCGACATTAAAAATATTTCTCTCGAGGACAGCAAGACTTTTGAACTGCTCGGAGCCGGAAAGACTGTAGGGGTTTTTCAGTTGGAATCCAGCGGGATGAGAGATCTTCTGCGAAAAATAAGGCCCAGTCGATTTGAAGATATAATTGCGATTTTAGCGTTGTATCGTCCCGGTCCGCTTGGCAGCGGAATGGTAGACGAATACATAAAACGTAAGAAAGGGGAGATCGATGTAAAATATGATCATCCGACACTGGAATCTATTCTACAGGAGACATATGGCGTAATAATTTATCAAGAACAGGTTATGCAAATAGTCTCGGCTCTTGCAGGTTTCAGCATGGCGGATGCCGACAATGTACGTAAGATTATGTCTAAGAAAAAACCAAGCGCCATGGCCAAATTGAGAGCGCAATTTTTTGAGGGAACGGATAAAAACAACATAGACAGAGGAATAGCGGAAAAGATATTTGATCAAATAGAATATTTTGCCGGATATGGTTTCAATAAATCACATAGTGCCGCCTATGCTGTTATCAGCTATCAAACAGCGTATTTGAAAGCAAATTACCCGGTAGAGTTTATGGCGGCGCTTCTTACCAGTGAAAGAAACAATATGGATAAGATAGCCGATTACATTGGTGAATCTCTACAAATGGGTATCGAGGTTCTTCCTCCGGATATTAACGAAAGTTTTAGGGATTTTACCGTTGTTGGAGATGGAATAAGGTTCGGGATTGTAGCCGTTAAGAATGTCGGCGCAGGAGCTGTGGAGCATATTATCGAGGTTCGCAAAAACAGTGGCAAGTTTGAATCTCTGTTCGATTTTGCGGAGAAAGTGGACTCGAGGACAGTGAACAGGAAGGTAGTAGAAAGTCTTATTAAATGTGGAGCTTTTGATTCTACTAGCATATTTAGATCACAAGCAATGGTGATACTCGATAACGCGCTGGAGATAGCCCAGAAGATGCAGAAGGACCGGCAAAACGGACAGATGTCTTTTTTTGATGACGGTCAAGGAATAGAAGATTTTAAAGATAATTTTCAGGAAGTACCGAGAATACCTGAATGGCCTGAACATGAGCTTTTGACGAGCGAAAAGGAAATGTTAGGGTTTTACATCACCAACCATCCCCTAGCGAAGCATGAACGGTTGATCAACGCGTATTCAACCTGTAGCATTTCAGAACTTACTGAATACAATGACGGACAGAGGATACTGATTGGAGGTCTTATAAGCCGGGTGCGTAATACCGTAACACGTAAGACCGGTGAAAAGATGGCGATAATACGACTTGAGGATCTGAATAATTTTACTGAAGTCCTTGTTTTCCCAAAAACTTACGCGGTTGTATCCGCAATGATAGAAGAAGACGCTCTTGTGTATATTGACGGACGATTGAACTTGCGGGAGGAAACGCCAAAGATTATTGCCGAAAGTATTATACCGCTTGAAAAAGTAAAGGAGTTGTTTACTAAGGCGGTTGTTGTAAGATTGGCGACTATCGGGCTTGAAAAGATCATGATGTCAAAGGTGAAGAACATTATAAAAAAACACAGTGGAAAAGTCCCTGTATACATAGATTTGCTCGCTCCCGAGGGTCGAAAAGTCAGACTTTCGATCGAGGAGAAACTCACGGTTACACCGAAAACGGAGTTTTTAAATGACATGGAAGCACTGGTAGGCAGCGGGAATGTGAAATTTGTCACGAAATAGGAAATTTGTTCTTTGTTTATTGACATAAGTTATAACTGGTGTTAGCATAACAACTTATATAATGTATCGCTGATGCGCAATGCAGTTCAGTTTGAGTCTCATCAAAAAGGAGGGTCCGTTAATGACTAAAAAGGATATCATTACAAGAATTTCTGCGGAGACGGGGTTGAAGCAAGTCGATGTAAAAGAAGTCGTCCAGCGCACTTTTGACATAATAGTCGAAAGCCTCTCCCAGGGTAAGAAAGTAGAACTCCGTAATTTTGGAATACTAAAAGTTAAAACACGAAAAGGCCGTATGGGACGAAATCCCAGAACCGGAGATGGCGTTGTTATTCCAGATAAAAAGGTTGTAAGTTTCAAACCCGGAATGAGGATGAAACTGGACGTGAAAGAAAATGCCTAAATACCGATCACTTAGAGGTATGCCGGATATTCTTCCCGGTGAATCCGATACTTTTGCCCGGATCGAAAGCAAAGCCAGGGAAGTTTTTGCTCTCTTTGAGTTTGCCGAGATACGTACACCTATGCTCGAGGCGACAGAGGTTTTTACTCGAAGCATCGGTGAAGATACGGATATTGTCGAAAAAGAGATGTATTCGTTTACGGACAGGGGAGGTAAGAACATCTCTTTGCGTCCGGAAGGAACGGCATCTATCATTCGTGCTTATATTGAACATGGACTCAATAACACACATGATGTACTTAAGCTCTTCTACGCGGGTCCCATGTTCAGAGCGGAGAGACCCCAGAAGGGCAGATTGAGACAATTTCATCAAATTGGGGCCGAAATAATCGGCAGCTCCAATCCGATCATTGACGTTGAACTTATTCTCAATCTTAAAGCGGTATTGGAAAATATTGGTGTTCGGGACTTCGAAATAGGAATAAATACGCTTGGATGTGATAAAGATCGCGCAAAGTATAAAGAAAAGTTAAGAAATTTTCTCTCCGGAAGAGTATCAGAACTTTGTGAAAATTGCAGCCGCAGAATTTCTACAAATGTACTCCGTGTTTTTGACTGTAAGAGCAAAGGTTGTAAAGCGGTAGTTGATGAAGCCCCGGTTATATTGGATGATCTTTGTGAGGAATGCAGCATGACTTATAGTGATCTGCTGGAAATGTTGAAAACGGCCGGAGTGGATGTTAAGCAGAGGACAGATCTTGTAAGGGGATTGGACTATTACACAGGGCCGATATTCGAAATAACTCATCCGGCTCTTGGTGCGCAGGATGCTATTGCCGCGGGTGGAAGGTATGATGGTCTTGCCAAACAAATGGGAGGCCCGGATGTGGGGGCGACAGGGTATTCAATAGGGATCGAAAGACTCCTTTTGGCTCTTGAGGAAGGCTCCCAATCAAGAGAAGAGGGAGTGCTGGTTATCGCTATTGACGCGGATTCTCGTCGCGATATGTTAGAGATAACCGGAAAATTGCGTGCGGCCGGAATTGCTTGTAGTATGCATAGTTCGGGACGATCACTTAAATCCTCCATGCGCAGGGCGAACAAGGAAAAACGTAGATATGTTATTTTAATTGGTGAAGATGAAAGAAAGTCTGGAACATATTTGCTGAAAGATATGAAAGAAAGTGAGCAGAAAAGTCTGCCGATTGATGAAATATTGAAAGCGTTACAGCCAAAGGGAAAGAATGTTAAGAACACATAATTGTGCTGAATTAAGAAAAGAGAATTTAGCAAGTAAGGTACAGCTTTGCGGGTGGGTTTCGACTAGGCGCGATCACGGTGATATCATTTTCATGGATATTCGGGATAAGTATGGCATAACTCAAATAGTTTTCGATCCTGAGAAAAATAAAGAAGCACATGAAAAGGCACATGAGCTTAGAACTGAATTTTGTGTGCGGATATTCGGACAGGTTACAATGAGGCCAGAAGGGACCATAAACGGGAAGATTCCCACAGGAGAAATTGAGGTGGAAGTTGAAGAGGTAGAGATCTTTTCTGAATCCCTTACTCCTCCGTTCGAGATCAAAGATTCCGAGAATGTTTCGGAAGACGTACGGCTTAAGTATAGATATTTGGATCTTAGGCGCCCTGACATGCAGAAGAAGCTTCAGATCAAACATGACGCGTACAAATTTGTATACGATTTTCTTGATTCAGAGAAATTTGTTTCTGTGGAAACACCTATTTTGACGAAATCTACACCTGAAGGGGCGAGAGATTATCTTGTTCCTTGTCGGGTGCAGGATGGCAGCTTTTATGCCCTGCCGCAGTCACCTCAAATATTCAAACAGCTTCTCATGGTAGCGGGTACGGACAAGTACTTTCAACTTGCCCGGTGCTTCCGTGATGAAGATCTCAGGGCGGATAGACAACCGGAGTTTACTCAGCTGGATATGGAGATGTCGTTTGTTGATCAGGAAGATATTTTTGACGTTTGCGAACGTCTCTTTCAGGGGCTTTTTAAAAAGATCATGGGTCGAGATATCGCGATACCGTTTCCAAGAATAGATTATGATGAAGCTATGAGCCGCTATGGTAGTGATAAACCTGACACGCGTTTCGATATTTTCCTGCATGATCTTACGGAAGATGTCCGGGATTCAGGGTTCAAAGTGTTCGATAGTGTTGTCAGTTCAGGGGGAACTGTGGCAGCTATTGTAGCTCCGGGTTACAAGGATCTGAGTCGTAAAGAGATAGACATATTGACTACTTTTGTAGGAGAATACGGGGCTCGCGGACTGGCTTATTTTAAGGTAGAGGAGGATGGTCTATCTTCTCCAATCACGAAGTTCTTTTCTGAAGAGAAACTTCGCGTTTTTCAGGAAAAAACCGGAGCCAAACTGGGGGACATGATATTTATGGTAGCCGATTCAAAGGATATTGTTCTTGAATCGCTTGGCGCGTTGAGATTAAAAATTGGTAAAGAAAAAGGATTACGTGATCCCAAAGTTTTCAACTTTACCTGGGTGGTCAATTTTCCACTTTTCAGATTCAATAAAGATGAACAACGATGGGTTAGTGAACATCATCCGTTCACTTCTTACAACGCTGAAGATAAGGAGCATCTCGAAAATAATGAACTCGAGAAAGTTAGGTCGCAGTCTTATGATCTTGTCTTGAATGGCAGCGAGATAGGTTCTGGAAGCATAAGAATACATCAGAGAGCAATTCAGCAAAAAATATTTAATTGTCTCGGTCTGAGTGAAGAGGAATGTGAAGCGAAATTCGGATTCCTGCTTAACGCGTTCCGATATGGTCCTCCGCCGCATGGAGGGGCGGCTTTTGGAATGGATAGATTGATCACGCTTTTTACAGGGGATCCTTCTATACGTGAAGTTATTCCATTTCCAAAAACACAAAAAGGTGTATGTCCGCTTACCGAGGCACCATCGCGAGTAGACGAGAAGCAACTTACGGAACTGGGTATTAGATTAAGACATAATAAAAAAGACGAAGAATAAAAAAGGGGGAAAGCCATGGGAAAAATTTTGGCATTGTTGGTTACTATGAGTTTTTTAATAACAGGATGTGCCAGTGTAGATGTTTACACTTTTAAAAAAGATCGTGTCGACCAGAAAGAGGAAGGGAATAAAGGATACTTAAAAGGTATGGCACCCGAATCTCAAGATAAAAACGATACTTCTCAAAGAACGATGATAGGCGTGGACATCGAATTACCCGGAGGCGCGACATCTAGTAAGGAAACGGACACAAGGTTCAAAAAGGGCGGAGCGATCCCGGAGAGCCCGGTAAAGACTGAAACAAGTGACGCTAATATACCTCAGCCGAAAAAGAAGACACCGAAACAGGTGGTTGAGAAAAAAGAGGTTTCTGAGACAATCGTGGTGGAAATCGTAGAGGTTGAGAAAAAAGAGGTTTCTGAGACAATCGTGGTGGAAACCGTAGAGGTTGAGACGGAAGAGGACTGGATCAAATAAGCCGTTCTCGGTGTCCGATCAAAAAATCAGGTATTAGATGAATAACGTTCCAATGACAAAAAGAAATATTCGAGATTCCTTGAGACGTCGAGAGATGATTTCAGTGTTTCTTCTGGGTGCTTTTTTAGTACTGGCCATGACCAGTATTTTTGTTAATCCACAACTGTATCAGCGTAGTATCCATGAAGGTGATGTAGCGCTTAAGGATACGTATGCGCCTTATGATTTCACCTATGAGTGGGATATTGAGAAGGAACTGACAGCGACCGCGCGGGCGGAAGCTTCCATCAAAGTTCCTTATTTTATCCATAGAAATTCAGAGGTAGGCAAGGAAGTCATATCCAAACTGAAAGGTTTCTTTGCCGCGATGGAGGCGGAAAACAGTGCTGAAGTCTCTTTACCTGAAAAGATAAAAAATATACAGCAGAGGACAGGAATAGATCTTGCTGATAAAAAGTGCAAGGCATTGTTTGAAGATGCTAACAGAGTAGAGTTGAAAACCGCGATTATTGCTGTTACAGAAAAAGTTTTGCAGACAGGATTTATTTCTGACGATAATCTGACAGCACTCAAAGAAAAGGGAGTTGAAGGTGTAGTCATTTTTAATGTCGACCCTGCTACAGGTGTTGGACGTACACTTGATAAATTGCGCAAGGCTGACAATATCCAGGCAACCATCAATGAAACAGTTGAGAAACAGATGGGGGATAAGAAGCGCATCAAACAAGCGGCCGTGGCGCTTATCGAAAAATGCGTTAAACCGAATCTTGAGCCGGATGAAAAAGTGACGGTTGCGGAACGAGAAAAAGTGGTCTTTGCGGTCCGTCCTGTGTATAAACAATGGGAAGTTAAGAAAAATGAACTGGTTATTGGCAAGGGAGAGAGAGTTAATTCGCGGCATATCACACAACTATCCCAGCTAAGGAATTTCTTACGTGAAGGTAAATCCAAAGTTTTTTTCCTCGGAACGCTGTTACTTTTCTTTATACTTGGGTTTTTGGGTTTTATCTACATGAAAAGTACCGTGCGTTTAAATTTTCTATCTAAGCCAAGAGAACTGGCCATTATACTTTCAAGCATGCTATTTATGATACTGTTGGTAGACTTCATCATGCGATTGCCACAGCCGAGCTATTTTATTCCCATGGCAGGTATGGGAATGATGATAATGCTTTTAATTGATTTTAATTCCGCTTTCTTATGTGTTTCACTTATGTGTTTTCTGGTTGCAATTCTTACCGGAGGTAAGGTCGAAGTTGCTCTTGTTCTTATGACAGGGAGTATGGTGGGAATGTACGCGGCGCGCGGCGCGCGTCGTCGGGTAAATATACTTTGGGCAGGCTTATTCGCGGGTTTGGCGAAATTTGTAGCTATTGTTGCAGCGGGTCTTATTAACGGGATAGCTATGAATGTATACGTTAGAGATGGTGCTTGGGGAATATCTTCCGGGATTATGTCCGGGGTTATAGTAATGGTCTTTTTGCCTGTGTATGAACATATTTTTAAAGTCCCAACAAACATTAGTTTGCTTGAGATGTCGGATCTTAATCACCCGCTTTTGAAAAGGATGGCGCTTGAGGCTCCCGGAACATATCATCATAGTATAATGGTTGGTAACCTGGCAGAAGCGGCATGTGACAGCATAGGTGCTAATAGTCTTCTTACAAGGGTCGGGGCATATTATCACGATATTGGAAAACTTCCAAAACCTCAATACTATAGCGAAAACGAGATGGGAGAAAGTTCAAAACACGGTGGTCTTACTCCGTCAATGAGTGCTTTGATCATAGCGAAACATGTCAAACAGGGGATTGAACTTGCCAAGCAATACAAACTGAATCCCACGATAATAGAATTTATCCGGCAACATCATGGAAATAGTCTGATAGCGTATTTTTATCAAAAGGCTATAGAGAAAGCCAAAGATGGTGACGTTTTGGATGAGGAGAACTTTCGGTATCCTGGTCCAAAGCCACAGACGAAAGAGGTCGCGATAGTTCTTCTTGCCGATGCGGTGGAAGCATCGAGTCGTTCTTTGACTGAGCCTACTCCTTCGAGCATAAGTAATCTTGTAAAGAAGGTGGTTAATAACAAGTTTATAGACGGACAGCTGGAAGAATGTGATCTAACCCTCAAAGACATGCACAAGATAGCGGATGCGTTTGTAAGGGTTATCATGGCAGCTTTTCATACTCGTACCAGTTATCCCGACGATAAATCAAACCAGAGCAATGAAAGACCAAATGGTAGAAATAACCTGCGAAAATAGGAATGTTAAACGGCCGATAGACCTTAAAGAGATAAAAGAAGCAGCTGGTAAAGTTTTGCATTATCTTGGTAAGCGTGGTTTTGGTCTAAATATTGTATTTGTATCCAATCAAAAAATCAGGGCGTTGAACCGAAAATATCTTGTAAGGGATAACGCTACGGATGTTATAGCATTTCAGGAAGAAGATTCTATTGCGGGCGGTTGGAAAGAACCCGCTTTTCTAGGTGATATCGCTATATCATCGGATAAAGCTAAACAAAATGCCGTAGAATATGGGCTGTCGTTTGAAGATGAAATTATTCTATACGTTATTCACGGGATATTGCATCTCCTCGGTTATGAGGACAAAACCAAAAATGGCAAAATATTAATGAAGAGAGAGGAAAATGAGATCTTCAGGAAGATCAGCACAAAAAAACGGCGGTAGTTTTATTAATAGCGTTAATGCCGCGCTTGAAGGCATTGTGCACACGCTTCAACACGAAAGAAACATGCGCGTTCATTTCATTGTTGCTTTTTTCGTATTGATCGGTGGTATATATCTGAATCTTGACCATGTTGGGATCATTCTTCTGCTTTTCGCGATTTCAATTGTTCTTATAGCTGAAATGTTCAACACAGCTATCGAGTCTTTGTCGGATGTTGTGGTTAAGGAGAAGTTCCATCCACTTGTTAAAATCATTAAAGACGTTTCTGCCGGGGCTGTTTTTGTTGCGGCACTCAATGCTGGATTGACCGGATATATGTTGGTGTCGAATCGGGTTGGTTTGCATACCGGGACACTTTTGGTCAGGATAAGACAATCCCCAGGACATGTAACATTGATAGCATTGATTGTTTGTGTAGGGCTAGTGATTTTAATCAAAGTGTTAGGCGGAGCTAAACATCTTTTAAGGGGAGGAATGCCAAGCGGTCATTCGGCGGTTGCGTTTGCTGTGTGGATGGCTATTTGGATGCTTACATCAAATCCCTTGATCAGTATACTGGTTTTTCTAATGGCACTTCTCATTGCTAGAAGCCGTATGGCAAATGGCATACATTCCTTATGGGAAGTTCTCGCGGGAAGCGCTCTTGGTGCGTTGACGACGTTACTTGTGTTTCAGATATTATTGTAACCATGTGAGGTATCGGACATGAACAAAAAACTTCTAAGCAAAATATTTGTAGGTTTTATCAATGGCATGGCGATATTGCTTCCCGTTGCCATCACGATCTGGATAATCAAATTTTTGGTATTCGCAGTTAATAAAATCGTACTTACACCATTCCTGAAATTGTTTCATCAGGTAGGTGATGGTATCCAGCATGTCTATATTGCTAAAACACTGATATTTTTAATGGTGCTGTGTATAATCGTATTGATCGGATGGGCCGCAAGAATATTGCTCCTAAAGCGGCTTTTCTCCTGGGGAGAAAAGTTGTTCATTAAGGTACCCATAATGGGCAGGATATACAACGCTGTTAAACAGATATCCTCAGCATTTATCGGACATGGAAAAACCATATTTAAACATGTTGTTCTGGTGGAATATCCAAGAAAAGGTTTATATTCCATCGGATTTACTACAGGTAACGCGGGAGGGGCATTGAATGATCTGACCGGTGGCGACAGTGTTAATGTATTTATAGCAACAACTCCCAATCCAACAAGTGGAATGTTCGTGTTGATTCCTCGCGCCGATATCCGTTTCCTTAAAATGACTGTCGAAGATGGTATGAAGCTTGTGATCTCAGGTGGATCGGTGTCGCC
>CAYZXR010000024.1:0-1192 GCA_964482475.1 uncultured Planctomycetia bacterium
CGCTAAAATTGTAAAGACTTGACACAGTTCCCGCGATATTTTAAACTTAACGGTAGATAACATAAAATAGGGAGGTAGTAAAACATGATGTGGTCATTAGGGAGAAAATTATTCGTATCGTGCGCGTTTTTACTGGTGGTTTTTCTTGCAGTCCCAGCGCTTCAGGCGCAGGCAGAAGAAACAAATAAGGAAACACAAGTTCTGGATGCGGATAGACTGAAAGCAAGCAGGACAGCCATACTGAAGAAAAAGGAAGCCGAACGTAGGAAAAAACGCGAAGCTTTAAATAAAAAGGAAGCCGTTCAAAAGAAGAAAGAAGAGGCCATCAAGCAAAAAAAAGCTTTGAAGAAAACGGAAGAGGCCTTAAAGGTATCAAGTACCGGCAATAAGAAAATGAATGCCATTAATAGCAAAAGGTCTGCCGCGTTGAAGAAGAAACAAGCACTAGCCGCGAAGAAGGCCAGAAAAGAACAGAAAGCGGCTGAAAAAAAGGCGAAAAAAGAAAAAAGAGCCGCGGAGGCAAAAGCCAGAAAAGAAAAGATAGCGAATGAGAAAGAGGCCAAAGCACGAATAGCCACCGCGAAGAAGAAAGCCAATCAAGGAAAAAATAAAAAAATCGTTGCTCAGGAAAAGAAAGAAGCGAGAATAAATAATCTTATAGATAAAGGACGTGGGTATTATCGCGATGGTGAATATGGTAAAGCTGAGAGAACTTTCAAGAAAGTTCTTGGCATAGACCATAAGAACTGGAAAGCTCTATTCTATGTGGATAAAAAAATACCCGCTCGTCGCGAAGAGATCGCCCGGCAAAAACGCATAAAAAAGAATCAGGAATCCGAGCGAAGGGCTATACAGAAGAAGTCGGGTTACGCGCCTACCGCGGCGGAGAAAAACTCCGAAAAAGATCAGAAGAAACTGGAGAGAGAACAAGCGCGCGCTAAAAAAGAAACATTGAGAAAAGAAGAGAAAGCTAAAAAAGACGCGCTTAAAAAGCAAAAAGAAGAAATTCGCAGACAGGAGAAAGAACAGAAGAAGAAACAACTTGGAGCAGAAAAGTTAGCCAAAGCGCAGCAAAAGAAGAAACAACTCAAGGCTAAGAAATTGGCCGAGAAGCAGAAAAGACAGGCCACGAAAGAGGCAAAGCTAGCCAAAGAGCAGCAAAAGAAGAAACAATTTGAGGTAAAGAAATTGG
>CAYZXR010000024.1:1292-4454 GCA_964482475.1 uncultured Planctomycetia bacterium
CCGAGAAGCAGAAAAAACAGGCCGCGAAAGAAGCGAAGCTAGACAAAGAGCAGCAAAAGAAGAAACAATTCAAGGCTAAGAAATTGGCCGAGAAGCAGAAAAAACAGGCCGCGAAAGAAGCGAAGCTAGACAAAGAGCAGCAGCTTAAGGTGCAAAAACTAGCTAAGGAAAAACAACTCAAGGCTAAGAAATTGGCCGAGAAGCAGAAAAAACAGGCTACGAAAGAGGCGAAGCTGGTTAAAGAGCAGCAGTTTAAGGCACAAAAACTAGCTAAGAAAAAACAACTCGAGGCGAAAAAAATAGCCGAAAAACAGCAGAAACAGGCCGAACGCATTAAGGCGAAACGCGCGGCTAAAAAAATAAAAACTGCTCCGGCAAAAACACTTGCCAAGAAAGTTGAGAAGCCTGTTGCGGTCAAGAAGGCCAAGAAGGCCAAGAAGGGTGCTTTAGCTCTTCCTGGAAAGGACAGACAGACGATTAACAAGCTTTACGAAGAAGGTTTGTTTCACTATTATATGGATGAGCTGGAACCTGCTAAAAAGATGTTCCGTCAGATGCTTGCGATAGATCCTAATGATAAAGAAGCGAACGAGTATCTCGATAAAAAGATACCCGCAAAAGAGAAGAAGCTTAATAGCGGGAAGAAAAAATAATAACACTAAAAAAGGAAGGTAAAATGAAGAAAGCAGCAGTGGTTTGGTTAGGTGTTATGTTGATAGGCCTGGTCTTTGTCGGATTGGAAGCATCGGCGCAGGTTCAAGATATCAACAAGGTGTCTCCGAGAGAAGTAAAGCTAGATAAAAACTATGACGGCGTGATCGACGCTATCGAGACTTACGATGAGAAAGGTGAAATAATGAAAGTTGCCGTTGATTCAACTGGTGACGGTCAAATGAATGAATGGATTTACTACAAAGATACTCAACCTTATAAGGCCGAAAAAGACACCACTGGTGATGGCGTAGCAAACGCGTTCCTTACTTACAAAAAGGGTAAGCTTATTAAGGTTGAAACTGATGCCAACGGTGATAGTATAATAGACGAATGGGTTTATTACGAAGCTGAGGTTGCGGTTAAGGCGGAGAAAGATACTAATGCCGATGGCGAACCTGATACCTGGCTTACGTATACAGCCGGAATGGTCGCTAAAGTCGAAGTGGATACGGATGGCGATACTAAAATTGATGAGTGGATCTACTATGAAGACGGTAAGCCTATAAAAGCGGAGAAAGATACCAATGCCGACGGCGAAGCCGATACCTGGATGGATTATTAAGTGACTTGTGAATTGTAGGGGCGAAAAATCTTTCGCCCCTACAAAAGTGGGTTGAAGGTTATAAAACAGAAGTTGTCATCCCGGAATACCGAACGTAGTGAAGGGATATCCGGGATGACGATTAATGTTTACAGCAGTCGCTAATAGTTGGTACTAACTACCAAGATATTGAGCGAAAACTATTTTGTATAAGAAAGCCCCCAAAAGACACCCTATCACCGGACCTAGTATTGGTACCCAAGAATAACTCCAGTCAGAATCTCTTTTGCCGGGTATAGGCAGCAAGAAATGTGCTATACGCGGGGATAGATCACGCGCCGGGTTAATAGCGTAACCGGTAGGACCACCCAGTGATAGACCTATGCTAAACACGAGCAACCCGACTATGTATGGTCCAACACCTTTACCTATAGAGTTATGTATATCAAAGATGCATAGAACTCCTAACAACAACATGGCTGTACCTATAATCTCGGTAAGTAAATTAAGCCCACGTTTGCGTATTGCCGGCAAGGTGCAAAAGACCATAAGTTTATGGTCGGCATTATCAGTTTCTTCCCAATGTGGTTTATAAGCAAGCCATACCAGAATAGCTCCGATAAACGCTCCTATGAACTGTCCGGCAAGATAGGGAATTGTTTCAATTAGAGTTAACTTACCGATAGCCATGAACCCGAGAGTGACGGCTGGGTTGACATGTCCGCCGCTTACCCATCCGGCGACGTATACAGCCATTGCGACGGCAAAGCCCCAACCGGTAGCTATAACTATCCATCCGGAATTTTCGCCCTTACTTTTTTTAAGCAAGACATTCGCTACCACACCGTCTCCCAACAAAACAAGTACCATTGTTCCTATCAATTCGCCTATAAAAATACGCATAACACCTCCGGTTTCTTGACTTGTATCTATAACTCAAATATACTTCAAAAAGAGCGGAGGGCAACATTTAATTACAATTATGAATACAAATGATAATATAAATATTCCGGATGTTAAAACTGACGAGAAAACGGGTGTTATGTACAGGGTATGGGAAGCCGATCCCGGTCCCGCGACAACCGTGCTTCTCTTAGTTCATGGGCTTGGAGCATATGGTGGACGCTGGGCATATATGGCTGATGTTTTGAGAGGCCACGGCATCTCTTTATACGCTATCGAATTAAGAGGATTTGGTGAGACTAAAACTTTAAAAGGGCATGTCGAATCGTTTAACGTATATTTTCAGGATATACGACGCTTAAAAAAAATTATTAAATTTAAACATCTCGACGCGCAGATAATCGCGTTGGGAAGCAGTATGGGTGGACTAATAACTTTTGATATGGCCGCACTGTTCCCGAAAATGTTTGACGGTCTTATTTGTATATCCCCGGCATTTACCAGCAGTTTAAAATTTAAATTAACAGATTATGTGAAAATATTCGTTGAGGCTTTGTTCAAGCCGAAAAGGCAGTTTAAGATGCCTTTTAATTCAAAGATGTGTACGCGTGACAGGGCATACAGCAAAAGAATAGACAGAAACCATCGTGAACATCGGCTAGCCACATCAAGATTATTGTTTGATATAGCTATAGCGCAGGTACAGGCACAGCTTTTTAAGAGACGCATAACAACACGAACATTATTTCTTATTGCCGAACATGACGAGTTAGTTATTCCCGGAAGCAGTAAAAAGATATTCAGAAAACTCAAAACAAGAGATAAGACTATGATCTTGTACCAGGGAATGTATCACGGTCTTGCGATCGACAGAGGTAAAGAGGTTGTTTTCTCGGATATATTGCAATGGATACTAAGTGGCCGATGATCTTTAGGCAAGATTGCGCGTCGCTACCAGGTCGACTCCAGTCCCCAGAATATCTTTAATGATCACATCTCCAACT
>CAYZXR010000024.1:4554-11009 GCA_964482475.1 uncultured Planctomycetia bacterium
CGGCATCCCATGGGACATGTTATACAGATAAGTTCTTTTTTCATTGAGTGGCCTCACTTCTAAAAAATACTTCAAGATGTGTCGCACTATCCGGGATATTATCAAGCTGTATTCTTTGCATTTCACTCGGGAATATCTTTTTATATTTTTTTGTAAATAATTCTTCACTATCTGTTTTGATGATCAGTGAAATGTTTTGAGCCGGTGCGATGCATCTTAACGATAAAAGAGCTTTTTCTCCGGTTTGGACTTTAGTTGGAAGCACATAACGTACCAGATTGCCTACTTGGACAGGTATCTCAGCACCTTTCTTGAGGTCTCCCTTTATATAAAGCGCGGCACGCGCGCCGCAATAAGATGATTCCTCAGATACATAATCAACAAGGTCATGAACGTGCAGGACATTTCCGCATGCGAAGATCCCCGGAACCGAAGTCATAAGGTTAGCGTCAACTAATGCTCCGCGCGTTACGTCGTCAAGAATGATACCGGCTTTTAAAGAAAGCTCGTTCTCGGGTACCAATCCTACCGAAAGGAGCAGACAGTCGCAATCTAGACTGAAATTGCCCTTGCTCAATGGGTCAAAGTGTTTATCGATAGGGGAGATGTCCACACTTTCTATTCTGCGTGAGCCTTTTATGTTGGTGATGGCATGCGAAAGATAAAGTGGGATCTCAAAATCATTCAAACATTGTACGATGTTACGATTCAATCCGCCGGGGGCGGGTTGTACCTCAATAACCGCTTTTACGCGAGATCCTTCCCATGTGAGGCGACGGGCCATTATAAGTCCTATATCACCGGACCCAAGAATAACTATTTCTTTGCCGGGCAGGTATCCGTATATATTAGACATTTTTTGCGCAAAACCTGCCGTCATAATCCCGGCTGGCCTACTACCGGGTATGGCAATGTTACCGCGGTTTCTTTCACGACATCCCATGGCAAGGATTACCGCCTTTGCATGGACTTCCATCATTCCATTTTCTTCGGAAAGAATAATGATCTCTTTGTCTGAGGCGCTGTCAATAATGTCAAGAGCGCAGGCATTTGTAAGCACATCAATATTTTTAGCGCGTACTGCCGCTATGCATCGTTCAGCATATTCCGGTCCGGTTAATTCTTCCTTAAAATGATGCAAACCGAACCCGTTGTGAATGCATTGCATTAATATTCCGCCGGGGGCGCCTTCTCTTTCTATGATAAGGATGTTATCCACACCGGAATCTTTAAGGGCTAAGGCGGCTTCCAACCCCGCGGGGCCGGCACCTATGATAAGCGCATCGACTTTGCGGATCATTTCGCCCATCCTTTTTTAGATACAAGAGGAACGACTTCAGATCCGGGACCTTTTTTAGTGATTTTCTCCAAAGGTATCCCGGTTTCTCTTTCTATAATCTTCAGTATTCTGGATGTGCAGAAACCTGCCTGACATCTGCCGGTTCCTGCTCGAGTTGAAAACTTTATCGCGTCTAACGTTATGTGACCACGCTTGACGGCGGCGACTATTTCCGCTTCAGTGACATTTTCACAACGGCAGACGAGTTTTGAGTAGTCTTTATTTGTCTTGATGGTTTCTTCCAGTTTGTCGAATTTCCGGTTTTCAATAAAATTTCTAACGCGGGTAATAGCTTTTCTTTTTGGATCGAATCCCGGACGAACATCCAGGTTGAGACCTTCATTTAAAAGAATATCACGCACCATTTCAGCTATCGCGGGGGAGGCAGTGAGACCTGGTGATTGTATGCCCGCTACATTTATAAAACCTTTTACTTTTGTGGGGCCGATAATAAAATCGCCTCCGGTAGCTGCCGGTCGGATACCTACAAAAGAAGTGATAATGTCGCTTGTTCTGACAGAAGGAACCATCTTTTGCGCGTGAGAGAACACAGTTTTTAAACCTTCACGTGTGGTGCTGAAATCATTTTTTGTGTCGATGTCGCGAGCTGTAGGGCCTACCATTACAGGGCCATCCACTGTTGGTATTACCAGCATGCCTTTGGATATTTTTGAAGGCACGGGGAAAATAACACGGTGTATCAGTGTGCCGACACGTTTATCCAGAAGGTATTCCTCACCTTTACGCGGGAGTATTTTAAAATCTTTCATGCCGACAAGATTTGCCACCTCATCTGCGAACAGTCCCGCGGCGTTAATAACAAAACGGCTTGATAGTTTAAGCCCGTTTTCTGTCGTGAGGTGAAGTCTGTCTTTCACGCGTTTAATTTTTGTAACTTTTGCTGAGCAAATAAGTTCAACTCCGTTTTGAACGGCATTCTCAACCAGAGCGAAACAATATTCATAAGGACCTATAATGCCGGCCGTGGCCGCGTGAAGAGAACCTAATACATCAGGGCTTAAGTGAGGCTCCATTTCCAGGGTGCGCTTCGCGCCAAGAAGTTCCATGTAGGGAACATTGTTTTCCTGACCTTGCGCATAGAAATCGTTTAGTATGCGCAGTTCTTCTTCCGTAAAAGCGACCATAAGTTCTCCGCGTCGCTCAAAGGGGAATTCTAATTCTTCACTGAGCCGATCGAACATGCGGTTGCCCGCAAGCTCAAGCTTGCCTTTAAGTGTTCCCGGGGTTGAGTGAAACCCTGCGTGTATGATCCCGGAGTTCGCCTTGCTGGTTCCGAAAGAAACATCTACCTCTTTATCCAGAAGGGCAATATCAAGATCATAACGCGCGAGTTCACGCGCGATGGCGGCACCGGTTACGCCAGCGCCGATTATGGCAACATCAAATTCTGTTTTCATTTTATCGTTCCTTGACTTCATGCTATAAGTAAAATATACTTCAAAAAGGGCCAGAGTCAAAAAAACCAAAGGAATATATTAATATGAGTAAGTACATACTTGCCATGGATCAGGGTACAACAAGCTCCAGGGCTATAGTTTTTGATCATGCCGGAGATATTGTAGCCTTAGATCAAAAAGAATTCAAACAGGTGTTTCCGAAACCCGGATGGGTAGAACATGACCCTATGGAAATATGGAATACCCAGAAACAGATGGCTATCTCTGCTATAAAGAAAGCCGGTATCGAGGCCAGCCAGATAAGCTCTATCGGGATTACCAATCAAAGAGAGACAACAGTCCTCTGGGATCGCGATACAGGCAAACCGGTATACAACGCCATAGTGTGGCAATGCCGAAGAACCACAGGGTTATGTGAAAAATTAAAGAAAAAGGGTTATGAAAAAGTCATACGAAAAAAAACGGGACTTTTGATTGACCCGTATTTTTCCGCGACAAAGATTATGTGGATGCTGGAGAATGTTCCCGGACTTGCCAAACGCGCTAAGCAAGGAGAGATTTGTTTTGGTACGATAGATTCTTGGCTATTATTCAACCTTACGGGTAAGCATCTTACAGAACCTACAAATGCTTCCAGAACGCTTCTCTTTAATATCAATACAGGCAAGTGGGACAAAGAGCTGTTGGATATTTTTGGTGTGCCGGAGAGCATATTGCCCGAGGTGGCACCAACAAGCGGATGCTTTGCTATGACAAAGAAAAAAATATTCGGTTGTGAAATTCCAGTAGGGGGAATTGCAGGAGACCAACAGGCATCACTTTTCGGACAGGCATGTTTCAAGAAAGGTGATACGAAGAATACGTATGGGACAGGTTGTTTTGTGCTGATGAATACAGGTAAGAAGCCGATATTGTCAAAGAATAAACTATTAACCACCGTGGCTTGGGATCTTGGTGATGGACTGGAGTATGCCCTGGAAGGGGCTGTATTCATTGGCGGCGCCGTGATAAAATGGTTAAGGGATCAGCAGAAAACCATTGCGAGTGCTGCGGACTCTGAAGAACATGCGAGGTCAGTTGCAGATTCAGGAGGTGTGTTTTTTGTTCCGGCGTTCGTGGGACTTGGCGCGCCGTATTGGGATCCGCATGCCAGGGGAGCTATATTCGGATTGACCCGGGGAACATCAAGGGCACATATTACGCGAGCTGCGCTTGAGAGTATAGCGTTTCAGTCATATGATCTTATTAAGGCACAGGAAGAAGATATTGGACATAAGATCAAGTCGCTTAAGGTGGATGGCGGAGCATCCGTTAATTCATTTCTTATGCAGTTCCAGGCGGACGTTTTAGGTATCCCAGTTGTTTCTTCGGCAATACCTGAGACAACCGCGTTAGGCGCGGCGTATCTTGCGGGTTTATCCTGCGGATATTGGAAAAGCAAGAAAGACATTGTGGACAATTGGCATGCGAGAAAGACCTTCAAACCTAGGTTTGACGCTAAAAAGCGCGCAAGAAGGCTTACTGGCTGGGAACACGCGGTTGCGGCTACAATGAAATTTAAGCCGGGAGGGTAAAATGGAAATATATAAACTTCTTGAAAAAGTACGGAAAGAAAAGCCAATAATTCACTATATAACGAACATGGTGACTATGGGGGATTGTGCAATCCTGGCTAAGAATCTTGGCGCGTTTCCTGTGATGTCGCATGCGAGGGAAGAGGTTGAAGCTATAACAAAGTTTTCATCCGCGCTTGTTTTGGGTCTTGGTACTCTGACCTCACATGTAGTAGAAGCTATGAAAAGTTCCGCTGTTGTGGCAAATGGAATGGGGATACCAGTTATTCTTGATATTGCCGGTGTTGGGGCAACAAAGTTTAGAGATGACAAGAGCATGGAGATAGTTAGCGAGACTCGTGTTGATCTTATAAAGGGTAATATTCGGGAGATAGCAAAGATGGCCGGGAAGCAGATTAGGCTGACAAGCGTTGATCCCGTGATGGTTCTGGGAAGAGCAGTAGACCTCGCTTTAGACCTTGCAAAACAAAGAAAATGTACGGTTGTTGTCGCAGGCAAGGCATGTGTGGTTGCTAATAATGGTAAACACGTCATTATTAAGAATGGTCACGAGATGCTGGCCGAAGTAGTAGGCGCGCGTAGTATGGGCACCACGGCAATTGGCGTTTTCGCGGCTATAGAAAAAGATCTTATGCAAGCTGCCGTTGCTGGGGGTTGTTGCTATAGAATAGCAGCCGAATTGGCCGCCAGGGAAAGCCGGGGACCGGCTAGTTTTAAAATAAACATGCTGGATAGTTTGTATTTGCTTACAGAAGATCAGATAGAGAAAATGAGGAGAGTCGAATGATACATGGATATTATTTTATCACAGACCATTCCTTAAGCCGACAGGGTGTTATCAACGATGTGAAAGATGCTGTTGCAGCAGGAGCCAAGGCTGTTCAATACAGAAATAAAGTTTCTAATACTCACGATATGTATCGCGAAGCTTGCGAATTAAGAAAAATATGTAAAGATATTCCGTTTATCATCAACGATAGAGTGGATATAGCGCTTGCTTCGGATGCCGATGGTGTGCATCTGGGCAGTCAAGATCTTCCTTATGATGCGGCCAGAGATCTCATGGGTAAATTCAGGATAGTGGGGATTACTGTCCGCAATGTTGAAGACGCGGTCATGATGGAGAGAGAAGGCGCTGATTATCTAGGGGTCGGGCCTATATATCCTACCACTACCAAGGGAACGCTTGTTGACCCGATAGGTGTTGAGATGCTGAGAGATATTAAAAAGGCATGTCATGTTCCCATAGCGGCAATAGGTGGAGTTAGCCTCAATAATGTTCAAGAAGTCTTAGATGCCGGCGCGGACGTAGTATGCGCCCTTTCCGCGGTGATCACCGCGGATGATATCAAAGCGGAAGTGGCTAAGTTCTGTAAGTTGTTCTGATCTATTCCGGATAACCAACAGGTTGAGCTAGTATAATTTTTTGATCTGTCGTTAGTCCTATAGCTTTCGCTAACTCTACTCGATTCACCATACCCAATACAACTGTAGACAATCTTTCAGAAGCGCAAAACAAATATACGTTTTGAGAGATGAAGCCTGTATCAACGGCTGAATAAAAATCAGTAACCGTTTTGTCGCCGCCCATCTTAGATATATTAGCTACGTATATAAGATTGACCGGTGCTTGTTGAGTGAAGTCTTGCAAGCCGCAAAGAGCGCGGATATCTTTTCCCAGTATCGGTATTAAAGTATGTTGTCGAGCGTCATATAGGTACAGACCCTTTTCCATTGATACATAAATATCTATTTCTTGCCAATCTCTGGCTGAAGGAGCTGTTCGCTTTCCGGACGCTGGCCTATTCACACCGAAGGCCGCCCATAGCAGATCCGAAAGAACTTCCGGCGGTAACGGTTTGGAGCTGAAGGATCTAGCGGATTGTCTCTCTTCAAGAGACTCCATCAATGTTTTACCTCGTTTCATTCGAGGCTCTGAAAGTTTAATAGGCTTTAACTCTTCCGCTGAAACACGTACACTTGAAAAAAGAAACAACACAGCGAGTATCGTGGTAAAAGACAATCCAAAAGATATTTTTTTAAACCTGGTCATGACGCCTCCTTAATGTTATATGAAATAAGTATACTGAATCATGACCGAGGACGCAATGTCCGAGGAAATGC
>CAYZXR010000024.1:11109-14502 GCA_964482475.1 uncultured Planctomycetia bacterium
CCGGATATCTCTTCACTTTGTTCGAGATTCCGGGATGACGTCCGGATATTCTTTCACTTCGTTCAGAATTCTGGGATGACGACTTCTATTTCCTTCTGCTTGCGCCCTCATCTTCTCTATGCTAAAATCTATCCATGGAAACAGAACACGAATTCTATATGATGCAGGCCCTTAGGGAGAGCCGCAAAGCTTTTGACGCGGACGAAGTACCCGTTGGCGCGATAATTGTCCATAAGGGTGAAGTGATCGGTCGTGGGCATAACCAGATAAAAACCTTAAAAGACCCCACGGCTCATGCCGAGATGATCGTTATCACACAGGCAAGCGCGCATCTTGCAAATGAACGTTTAAATGATTGCGTGCTGTATGTGACACTTGAGTCATGCGCTATGTGTGTAGGCGCGGCTATCCTGGCAAGGCTCAAAGGAATAGTCTTCGGTGCCTGGGAACCCAAGACAGGTGCTTGTGGGTCAGCAATTGATCTTACCAAGCCGGGACTTTTTAACCATACGCTAGAGGTGCAAGGCGGCGTTATGGAGGCCGAATGTCGTACAATATTACAAGAATTCTTCCTAGACAAGAGATAACACTCAAAATCCCCTATAATCAGTATACAACTTGTAGACAATGTAATATTGTAGAATGATACATAAGTTGTCAACATATTATTCACTGCTAGCTATAAAATGTATACAACTAGTTGACAAACACTCTTTATTAAGATATACTTAAGTTATCAACTTAAGGGGAAAATATGGACATAAAAGGCATAATAAAGGGCGTATTGGCGAATAAAGAAGCTGTAAAAGTAGCTGATATCGTTGAAATAACCGGGTTTTCACGAGCTTATATCAACAGATTCTTTAGCCAATTAGTCGATGAAGGTGAGATTGTCTTGTTTGGAAAGGCCAATAAAGCGCATTATATCGCTGGAAACAGGGAAACCATAGCAAAAGAACGCCTAAAAATCAAAAAAGCCCACACAATCAAGCAAAATACGGATGAATTAAGGGAAGATGACATTTTAAGCGAGATAATCAAGAATACCGGCATTTTTCACGACCTTACGGAGAATGTTTCAAGTATTGTTAGTTACGCATTTCTTGAGATGGTCAACAATGCTATAGAGCATTCACAGTCAAAAACTATAGATATATACATGGAAAAGACCACAGACAAGATCAAGTTCCGTGTTAATGATAGCGGAGTTGGCATATTCAATAACATCATGCAGAAAAAAGGACTCATAGATTATAACGAAGCTATTCATAGTCTGCTTAAGGGGAAACAAACAACGGACCCGGAAGCGCATAGTGGAGAAGGGATCTTTTTCACATCAAAATGTGCGGATGTTTTCGTTATACGTAGTTCCAGAAAAAAGCTTCTATACAATAATCTTGTCGAAGATGTTTTTATGAGAAGCGGTAGATATATTGTAGGTACTAAGATCATGTTTTCTATAAGCCTGGATTCAAAAAAGAAAGTTGAAGATATTTTCAAGAACTATACTGACGAGTCTTATGATTTCGGTAAAACAGAAGTTAGCATAAAACTCTACAAGGGTGATACCCCCTACATCTCACGGTCACAGGCTCGTAGGGTATTAACAAACCTCGAAAAATTCAAAACAGTAGTGTTAGATTTTAAAGATGCTGATACCGTTGGGCAGGGTTTTGCCGATGAAGTGTTTCGCGTATGGCAATCCGCGCATCCGGATATAGAGATAACCGCTATCAATACTAACGAAAACGTCGAGTTTATGATCAACAGGGCAAAAGCTGAGTAAAAAGTTTTTACAAAAAGTATCAAAAATTTGGTATAATGTATTTAAGAAGTAGATAAGCAAACAACGTGGAGAGGTCGCATAGTTGGCTTAGTGCGCCGGTTTGCTAAACCGGTGTGGCGTTAAAACCACCGGGGGTTCGAATCCCCCCCTCTCCGCCATTCAAAACAAAACGGATAGCTGATATTGAAGCTATCCGTTTTTTATTTGAATTCCATAGGGGGAACCTTGGGTTCCCCCTCTTGGCGTTCCCCCGGATATTTTGTTTTGCAAAATTCCGGGGTCTCTGTCATCCCCTCCTGAAGTGTATTATGAATTATGCTATTCCGGAATATAAGGAAAAGGGGGAGTAATGTCCCCCTTTTCCTTAAGAACCATATCCCCCTAAATTTGAGGGTAGAATGGCGGAGATGGGGGGATTCGAACTCTTTATGCAGCTCGGTTTTTTATAATAACAGGGGACGGTTCTCGAATTGATCCCTGGTCCGGTACATTTTCAATCCCAGGTCTGTCCCTAAATTAAAGCTAGACCTGTCCCTAAAATCAATCCCAGGTCTGTCCCCGAAAAACATTTCATCTTATGCGGTGGTGAAGGTATAATAGTAACGAAGTAAGTTATCAAGGTGAGATTGACACCAGCGATGTTCTAAAAAAGGAGATGGTATGTCATTGTTAAAGGTTGATACCAATAAATGCAATAAATGTTCGATTTGTCGAGCTACCTGTCCAAAAGGACTGATCTTTTTGCAGGACTATGAGACAAAAGAAGAAGTGTTTCCGTACATATACAATGAAGAGGCGTGTATAAACTGTGGGCATTGTATAACAGCGTGTCCGCAGGGTGCTATTTCTTTGGAGACAATGAATATGAACGATTGTCCCCTTATTGATGATAAACTGATCCCTTCACTAGAACAAGTGGATCAGCTGATCAAAGCACGTAGGTCTATCCGGAATTTTCAGGAGAAAGAAGTAGATAAATCAACACTTGAGAAACTCATTCATGTTAGTCGATACGCGCCGACCGCGATGAATCTACAAGGGGTGTACTGGAAAGTGTTTGCTAAAGAGAAAACGCATAAATTAAAAAAACATGTTATGGACTGGATGAACAGCTTAATTGAGAGTAAAAATGAAATGGCGATCAATTATCAGTTCGACAAGATGGTTCAGACATGTGAATCTGGGGAAGATGTTATCTTAAGGGATGCTCCTAATGTAGTGTTAGCATATCATCATGAGAAAGATACCACAGGCCCGGGTGCGTGCAGGATCGCAATGACAACATTTGAGCTGGCTGCTTTTGCGCACGGCTTGGGTGCTTGTTGGGCCGGCTTTCTGGACATAGCGATATTAGCATGGCCTAATGTGCGAAAAGAATTAGAATTGCCGGAAGGGTTTGTTCCTGAGTGTTCAATGATGATTGGATTTCCCAAATACGCGTATAAACGTATTCCTGAAAGGAAAGAACCTTCAATCGATTGGGCATAGCGGGTAATCAGCACAGAATACAGTACCGTTTGTCAGGTTGAACCCATAGTTGTACCTGGCTCTAATCCCACACCTGTACCTTCTCTTCAAAGCACATAATCGTTTAAGATTTCATCTGG
>CAYZXR010000025.1:0-14432 GCA_964482475.1 uncultured Planctomycetia bacterium
GAAAACAGCGTTACACTCATTGACACCAAATGATCCCGCGCATTGTCCTTTCTGGTAAAATGCAGTGTGAAAACAAAAATGCTCGCTGCCATAATAAGAATGGGTTCCAGATGTTTCATGTCTGGGAAACCATTCCCCAGAAAAATCACCACAGGAATCAAAACACCAACGATGGTTCCAAAATATTTATAGACAAATATTTTCCTATTCTCCACCATGCGAAAGAACTCGAACTGCGCAAAACCTATAAACAAAGCGATAACAGCGCAAAACATCCATGCCGGAAACCGATAGATAACAACTAGCACCGCCAGAAAGATCAGGATGCCTACTATAATCCTACGTGCCATCTTACCCACCAAACCTCCTGTCTCGCTTTGAAAATTCCTCCAGGGCTTTTTCAAGTTCCTGAAGATTGAAATCAGGCCACAAAGCATCTGTTACATAAATCTCAGAATATGCGGCTTGCCATAACAAAAAATTACTTAGACGCATCTCACCACTAGTTCGTATTACAAGATCTAACTCGGGAAGGTCCTTCGTATACAGAAATTTCTCTAAAGTGGCTTCGTCCAAAACCGTGTCACTTGAATCTTTCCTCTCCATTTTCCGGTAAAAAGCACGAACCGCATCTATTATCTCCTGCCGGGAACCATAATTAATAGCAAGCGTAAGGATCATACCCGTATTAGCCGATGTAGCGTTTTTTATCCGCTCGATCTCGTCTTTTAAGGCCACTGATAGCTCTGACATTCGCCCTATAACATTAAATCTTAAATTATTTGAAGTCAGATAATTCAGATTACTTTTTAGATTTTCCTGGAGGAGGGACATTAAAGCATCTACTTCTGTCTGTGGACGTTTCCAATTTTCTGAAGAGAACGCATACAAGGTAAGCGCCTCAATGCCTTTGCGGGCGCAAGCTTCCGTGATCTTCGCCACGTTCTTTGCACCCGCACGGTGTCCCATGATCTTCGGAAGGCCTCTATGCTTTGCCCACCTTCCGTTGCCATCCATTATGATTCCGATATGCTTAGGCGTACTCATTTGATATCTGATTCTTGCCCTTGTAAGATCTGTTCTCTGCCATAAGCAGGAAGTATCAAGATCTCAACACGCCGATTCTCCGCACGTTCCACAGCCGTTTTATTCGACGTTACGGGGCGATATTCTCCATATCCCGTAGCCGAGAGATGCTGTGGCAAAACACCTTTTCCTTCAAGATAATACAAAACGTTAGTTGCCCTGGCTGACGATAATTCCCAGTTAGATGCCCATGTTGAATACTGAATCGGTACATTATCTGTATGGCCACCAATGCCTATATCCTTGTCCGGAACTTCACTCCTTATAATGTTAGCAACTTTATCAAGGACGGAAAAAGCTTCTTTTTTCAATTTGGCTTTCCCGGAATCAAACAGAATATTATCAGAAAGCACAATCGCGATGCTTCCGTCTCTCATGCTTAAAGAAACATCCTTATCCGCGATTTGGCGTTTCAGCTTTCTTTCAAGCATTCTCTTTACTTCTTCAAACTTAATCTCTTCTTTCAAACGGAGAGTTTCAAGTTTATCAACCTTTGATTGTAATTCTTCTATTTTAGCTTTGCTTTTCGGGTTTTGCTTGTAGAAATTCACAGCACAACCGGAGCTCAAAAAACTCAGAATGATCACACATGCTATACCCGACAAAATAGGCCATCTAACTTTCATACTGTGCCTCCTTTTTTGTTCTACTTACACACCATTGTCTGCTTTCGGCTTTTTCCCACCGACACAAGCATAATATCAGCTCTTATCAACTCTTTAATCCTAGCAATATATTTTTTAGCGTTTTCTGGAAGATCATCATAAGAAGTAATCGCCGATGTATCACTCAACCACCCTGGATGCTCCTCATAGACCGGTTCACACGTATCAAGAAAGCCCGGTATACCCGGAATACTGCGATACGTCTTACCACCATGTTTATACGACGTGCATACACTAATTGTTTCCAATTCATCAAGAACATCAAGCTTGGTAATGACCACACTATTAATCCCGTTTATATCAACTGAATTCTTTACAAGAACAGAATCGAACCAACCGCATCTGCGCGCACGACCGGTCGTAGCACCAAATTCGCCACCTTTCTCCCTTATCTGTTCCATTAGATCCGAACCAAATTCCGTGGGAAACGGTCCCTCACCTACACGTGTTGTATAGGCCTTCACCACGCCAATCACTCTGTCGATGCGCGACGGTCCTATGCCAGCCCCTGTACAAGCTCCTCCGGCGGTAGAATTAGAAGATGTTACGAATGGATAAGTACCATAATCAACATCAAGAAAAGTGCCTTGTGCGCCCTCAAACAAAATAGTTTTGTCATTGTGATACGCTTCGTTGATCAGATCAACAGAATCGCAAACATAATCCTTCAAATACTCCGCATATTTCAGATATTCATCAAATATATCTTCCACGGAAAAACCATCGGCACCGTAAAGATTTTTAAAAATCGCGTTTTTCTCAGCAATATTATCACTTAGTCGGTTTTTGAAATATTCCCTATCAAAAAGATCCGCGATACGAATACCTACTCTAGCGACTTTATCGGCGTAACACGGACCTATTCCTTTTTTCGTCGTACCTATACGCCCTTTTTTCTTAACTTCGCGAAGTTCATCGAGTTTGCAATGATATGGAAAAATTACATGAGCTTTGTCGCTTACCTTGAGCATCTTCTCTACATCAAAGCCTTTCTTCTTCAGAAACTCTATCTCTTCTATCAACGCCTGCGGATCAATTACAACACCGTGACCGATAACACAGACTTTGTCTTTGTGCAATATCCCTGAAGGAATCAGATGCAAAACATATTTATTTTCGCCTATGACGACGGTATGTCCAGCGTTATGCCCTCCTTGATAGCGAACTACGTATTCTACATCCTCTGTCAGGATATCAATCACTTTTCCTTTTCCCTCATCGCCCCACTGAGCGCCTACCAGCACCGTTGTCTGTCCCATCTAGTATTCCTTTTTTATACAAGCATTAACAATATCAGATAATCCTTACCTGCTTCACATTGTTTACATTCACAATAGCCCTAAGCTTTTTCATAACAGCCTTGGGCACTTCACTATCTACATTTAAAAGGCTTATAGCTTTATGAATTTTTTTATTCCTACCAAGACTTATACCCGCGATATTAATCCCGGATTTTCCAAGAACAGTTCCTACCTTTCCTACTATTCCGGGAATGTCGTTATTGGAAACAACCAACATATACCCGTCTGGAATAGCTTCAACATAAAACTTATCTATCATGACTATTCTTGGCTCTTTATTCGCGAAGAGCGTCCCCATGATAAGATGTTTCTTTTTACCAGCTTCCAACTCCACACAGATCAGATTCGCGAAATCAGTTATCTCAGAAGTTTTCTTTTCTGTTACCTTGACACCTCTTTCCTTGGCAACTACAAGTGAATTAACATAATTTATATGCTCTTCAAGAATTGGATCAAATATACCCTTTACAAGAGATCTCGTGATTATCGAAACATCGATATTTGCAAGATCTCCGGAATATTTAACCGTAACTGATTTGATCGGTTCATCAATTAACTGAGTCTGAATTGACCCAAGACGTTCGGCAAGATTGATATATGGCTGTGACATCTCGAGTATTTCCTCATCAACAACCGGTATATTGGCCGCGTTGCGATATCCCTTACCCAGTAAAGCATCGGCAACACATCTGGCCATATCCATAGCAACATTTAACTGGGCCTCTTTTGTAGATGCCCCAAGGTGTGGAGTAGCCACAACCTGATCCATCTTCGCAACAGGGGAATCAACCGGAGGCTTCGCCTTAGTCTCATACACATCAAGTGCCGCACCCGCCACTTTACCGGATTTAATGTATTTCGCTAAAGCCTTTTCATCAACGATTCCGCCTCTAGCGGCATTAATTATTCGAACACCCTTCTTCATCTTTTGAAACGCTTTGTCATCCAGAAGATGTTTTGTTTCCTCCGTAAGCGGAGTATGAATAGTGATAAAATCAGCGTTTGCAAGAAGCTTATTCATATCCACAGGTTCTACGTTAAGAGCTCTGGCTCTGTCTTCGGAAAGAAACGGATCAAAAGCCATTACCTTCATGTCAAAACTTTGCGCTCTTTTGACAAATGCCGCTCCAATTCGTCCGAGACCAACAACTCCCAGAACCTTTCCATAGAGTTCAACTCCCATGAATTTTTTTCTATCCCACTTACCCTGTTTTATAGCCGCGTTAGCCGCGGGAATATTTCTGGACAGTGCCATCATAAGACTAAACGCGTGTTCAGCCGTCGAGATCGTATTACCCGTAGGCGCGTTCATGACAACAATCCCCTTCTTGGAAGCTGCTGTTATATCAACATTATCCAGTCCTACACCAGCACGACCGATAACTTTAAGTTTATCTGATGCATCAATGATCTTTTTAGTAACAGTCGTACCACTGCGTATGATCAATGCGTCATAACCCTTTATCTTCTGCGCAAGTTTCGCTTCTGAAAGTTTCTCTACTTCATCAACCTTAAAATTCTTGTGCTTTTTAAGGATATCTACTCCCTCTTTCGCTAGAGGATCGCTAATAAGAACTTTTATCACCATCGCTTATGCCCCTTCCTTGTTACTTGTCCAATAACATTTCTTCCGCTTTCGCTACACCCTTGCCAAGATCGGCCTTGTAGCCAAGTTGACGAAGCACTGTCTCCACAGCCGCAATGGCGGTAATGGTATCATATTTATCCATGTAACCGAGATGAGCAAGGCGAAATATCTTACCCTTAAGATCCGCCTGTCCACCCGCTATCGTCATCCCCTGTTCGTCTCTCATTTTCTTGACAAGCGCTAACCCATCCACACTATCTGGTATCCTCACGGCTGTAGCCGCGTTTGAGGGACTTTCAGAAAGTAGCTCTAACCCAAGCGCTGCCATCGCCCCGCGTGTGGCTTCCGCCAAATCGGCATGACGTTGCAGAACATTATCAAGTCCCTCAGCCAGCATCATGTCTAATACTACATTAAGCCCTTGTATCAACGACACTGCCGGAGTCCATGGTGTATCATTTTTCGCGTGAGACTTCAAGGCAGCCTTCAAACTGAAATAGTATTTAGGCAGATCTGAAGTTTCAATGAGCTTCTCCGCTTTCGGACTCACACTCAGAAAAGCCAAACCTGGAGGAAGCATCAGCCCCTTCTGTGAGCCACCTATCACGACATCCACTCCCCATTCATCTGGTTTGATCTCATCCGCGGATAATCCGCTAATGGCATCAACCACAAGAACCGCGTCCGTTTTGGCAACCACAGCGGCTATACCTTTAATATCGTTAACAACACCGGTAGATGTTTCACAAAGCGTACTGAATACTGCCTTTACTTCAGGATTCGCGGCAAGCAATTCAGCAACAACAGCAGGATCAGCGGAGACGCCCCATTCGACATCGTAGTCCACAGTCTCAACTCCATATGCCTTGCTTATCTCGCTAAATCTTTCACCAAATTTACCACCACATATAACAATAGCCTTGTCACCTTTTGAAAGAAGATTAACTACGGAAGCTTCCATCGCACCCGTTCCGCTTGAAGCAAACATAAGAACCGGATTCTTGGTACAAAAAACCTTCTTAAGTTTATCATTCACATCTTTTAAAACTCCCTGAAACTGCGGTGTTCTGTGATGTATTAACGTATCCGCCATCTTTAATAACACTTTTTCCGGTACCGGTGTCGGACCTGGAGCCATTAACCTATATTTTCTCATCACAATCACTTCCTTTCTGCTATTTTTTATAGTTTTTCAATTACGCTATCCACCACACCATACTCTTTTGCTTCTGAGGCTGCCATGAAGAAATCTCTATCCGTATCTTTTTTGACCTGCTCCGAGGACTTACCTGTATGCTTTATAAGTATAGCTTCAAGACTATCTTTTATTCTATTAATCTCACGCGCATGAATATTAATGTCTGTCGCGGTGCCCTGCATTCCGCCCCACGGTTGATGAATCATTATTCTGGCATGAGGAAGAGCGTGCCTTTTTCCAGCCGCGCCGGCTGCAAGAAGCACAGCACCCATACTCGCTGCCTGGCCAACACAATATGTACTCACATCGGGCTTTATAAACTGCATGGTATCATATATCGCCAGACCGCTAGTCACCTGTCCGCCAGGTGAATTAATATACAAATGGATATCTTTTGTTGGATCTTCGTTCTGCAGGAACAATAGCTCCGCTATAACCACGTTTGACACGTTATCATCAATCGCGGAACCTATAAAAATAACTCTGTCTTTCAACAAACGGGAGTATATATCATACGCCCTTTCCGTTCTTCCTTCCTTCTCAATTACCATAGGGATCACACTGCTCATAATCCTCCTTTATTACTCATTCGTTACTATCGCTTCAGTGAGAAGGAAGTCAAGTGTCTTGTCTTCCCGAAGTTGTTCCCTCACCCCGCCTGTAAGATTGTTTTCGTCATAATACTTCTTCACATCTTCAAAAGGTTGATTGTATTGCGCGGCCATGGCCTTAAGCCATTCATCGACATCGCTGTTTGATGCGGAAATATTTTCCTGCACGGCAATATTATCAAGAACGAAATACAATCTCACCTTATTTTCCGCTTCTTCCTCTAATTTGTCTTTCAGCTTATCCTTGTGCTCATTTATGGCAGCTTCATCCATGCCTTTTTGCTTCAATTCATCCTCGATCCTTTTCACAAGTACTTCCTGCTGCCTTTTCACCATGGAAACAGGCAAACTGAACGGATTCTTTTTTATGAGATAATCCATTACCTGGTTTTTCATATTCACTTTACGGTTTTGTTCCTTTTTCTCCAAAAGCTGAGAGGATAGTTCTTCGCGCACCTGAACTATAGTCTCCTTTCCAATCTTTTTCGCCAATTCATCATCGATTGGTGGAACCTTTTTCTCTTTTACATCCCGCACTTTTACATGGAAGGTTGCCTTTTTCCCCGCATATTTTTTATCGGGATAATTGTCTGGTAAAGTAACCTCTATATCTTTCTCTTCTTCCTTCTTCATACCACAGATATCTTCACCCATACCAAGCATGGCTCCCTCTTTACTGGCTTCTATCCAAGCATTTTCGCGCTTTTTGCTTATTGACTTCCCATCAATAAACGCCTCAATATCGCAAATACCGTAATCATCTTTCTCAATAACTCTATCAACATCCGTAAACTCGGCATTCATATTTCGAACGCGCTCAAGCACTTCGTCCACTTCGCCATCAGACACACTGATCTTTTCCCCTTTAACCTTTATCCCTTTGTACTTGCGTGCATCAACCTTTGGCTGAGCATCCACCCTAGCCGTAAACTCCATCGCGCCTTCCGCACCAAGATCAACTTCCGATATTTCGGGATAGCTTGCGGGAGTAACCTCATGTTCTTCCAGTGCCTTCTGATAAGCCATGGGAATAAGCCGCTGTTTTACCTGTTCCATAATCTCTTCATGATGATTTTTTCGAACAATATCTTCAGGGGCCTTACCCTTTCTGAACCCAGGTATCGTTATATTCGAGCGAACGTCAGACAATGCCTCAGATATCGCTCCATTAACCGTCTCCGGAAGAAGGGTTATCTTTATTTCCCTAGCCGTACCATCCATCTTTTTAATTTTACTTTTCACTTCTCACCTTTCCATTAAAATTTCGGTTCAATAAGTCCATAATTACCATCATCTCTTTTATATATCACGTTATTTTCGCCTGTCTCAGAATTCTTAAACATTAGAAAATTTTGCTTCGCCGTCTGCAACTCTATCTTTGCCTCTTCAGGAAGCAAGGGCTTATCCGCAAAAACGTCTGTTTTAACTATTAGCTGTTTTTCTTCTGAAAAAGCACGCTCCGCACCCGGATAAAGCCTCCTCATAGGCTCCATTACATTCTTGAAAACCAGTTTACGTCTTTGAGAACGCACTCTTCCATTCAATCGTCTTAATTGCTTTTTAACACTCTCAGCCACCTGATCTACAGACGCGTATATATCAGGAGAACTCTCTTTCGCGATCACTTTATTCCTTTTTAAATATATAATCACTTCGACATTCTTCCTTAATTTTTCCTCTTCAAGAATGACCTCCGTCCTGTAAATACGAGAATATGCTTTTTCAAACTTTCCCAATCTCCTCTGGATATAACCCTTCAAACGATTGTCCATTTTAAGGTTTCGACTGGTGATGTTGACTTCCATGTTAACACCTCTCTTTTTATTTTGAATGTTATTTTTTAAGAGATAACTATATCATCATATTAGAGCTTTTTCAACAAGTTATTTCCTAACCCAAATACAGCCAAGCTGAAACATCTCGGCCATGAGATCTTTCGCGCCTCACATCGCAAACCTTTCTCCCAAATATATTTCCCGCGCTTTTGGATCATTAATAAGTTCTTCTTTCTTTCCGGAGATCAACACCCCTCCTTCATACATAATATAGGCCCTATCAGTAATTGTAAGCGTCTCGCGAACATTATGATCCGTAAGAAGAATACCTAGCCCCATATCTTTCAATTCTTTGATTACTTCCTGGCAATCGAACACCGCGATCGGGTCAATACCACTAAACGGCTCATCGAGCAGAATAAACATAGGATTGGTAACCAGCGTCCTTGTGATTTCTAGGCGTCTTCGTTCACCGCCCGACAACGTATATGCTTTGTTTTTGCGAAGATGCGCTATCTTAAGCTGATCTAACAGAATGTCAAGTTGACGCTGCCTTTCCTGCTTCTTAAACCCCAATGTCTCCATTACAGCCATTATATTTTCTTCAACGGTAAGCTTGCGAAATATTGAGGGTTCTTGAGAAAGGTACCCTATCCCGGCACGAGCCCTTTTATGTATCGGTAGCTTCGTTATGTCTTTTCTATCGAATATAACCTCTCCTCCATCAGGAGCGACAATGCCCGTTATCATATAAAAAGTGGTGGTCTTTCCCGCACCATTTGGGCCAAGAAGCCCTACGACTTCTCCCTTCTTTACGTTTATACTTACTCCTTTTACAACCCTTCTGCCACCATACTCTTTAACAAGCTCTCGTGTTTCCAGCAAATGCATATCTTTCTCCCCTTATAATTCCTTATCCGTCAACGGTTCACTATTATCTATTTCTGAAATACTATCCACTTCTTCGGAAACAATCGCTACTTTTTCCAATTCATCATCAGCCGTGCCAGGTAGGCCAGAAAATCCGGTACCTTCCAATTCTTCCGGCGCTATAACTATCCGCGGTCTTCCCACAAACTTAACGCTTCCCGTACCATCCGTATAGGTCGCCTTTTCACACAAAGTATAGCTATTGCCTTTCAGTAATTTTACATTTCCTTCCGCTATAACTTCTGATATTTTGCGCGTTTTCGGATCTATATGAACTGTAAGCTTATCCGCGATAAGATCTCCATCTTTATCCGTAACGCGAACATTATCCCTAAAAACAGCCTTGTTATCATCGAAACCAGCTTCCAGTGATCCATCACATTTAACCAAAGTAGCCGGCTTTAACTCGACTGTAACGTCGGATAAAAGTGTCGCTGTCTTTTTTTCCGAATTAGCGCGACCACCTATTCCGGTTGCCAACATATCATCCCTTTCTATGCGAACCGGCGCGTCTGTAAAAATATCCTTTGTCGACTGCGACCAAATAGCCTGGTCAGTAATAAGAACTGTTCCATCATCCGATGTAACTTTAACGTTTCCAATAAGTTCCACTTCAGATTTATCCCTATGATAAACCCCTTTGTCGGATAAAAGGTTTATCGTAAACTCCTCCCCATAAGCTACACCACTCAGGTCCTCCAGATATATTTTATCATCAACAAGTTCCGCGGCTTTACCTTCTAGATGCCACTGTTTCACTCCGGTTGACGTTCTTCCATCTATCGAAAAAGCCAAAACCTTCTGTTTTAGACCAGCATCCTCTCCACCGGATACGATCTTCACCTTTACATCAATGCCGGAATGAGGACCGTAGTGACGATTAAGAAAAAAAACTCCGATCGCCAACACAAGAAGTAAATAGAGTATCATTCTCTTCATGCTTTACTCTCTCCACTAGCCTCAGTTTGTGTTTTCCATCGCCTGTGAATCCATACCCACTGACTAGGATCATTTTTCACATGTTTTTCAAGAAGTTCTGTCCATGCCCGTGTATACCTGACTAGTTCCTCCTCGTTTTTCGCGTCCCGCTTAACGTAAATTGGTTTCTCGACAACGAGCTTATGTGTGTTGTCTTTCTTCCTGATCATGAAAGATGGAACTATCGGTGCTCCGGAAGCCATTGCCAAGCGAACAGGAGCCACCGGCGTATAAGCGGGCTTGCCAAAAAAGTCCACAAAAATTCCATTTACCGAGTCTACATCCTGATCAGCGAGGATGCCTATTACTCCCCCGTTTTTTAGTACTCTAAGAACTTTTTTGGGAGACTCATCACGATACATCAGCTGAACACCGGTCTTTTCGCGCAAACCAGTGATAAATTCATCATATTTATGAAAATATAACCTTTTACCTATAACTGTGCCATTGTATCCAATCGCAGTCAGGTACACTGTTAACAGCTCCCAATTTCCGAGATGCGATGCCAATACAATCATCCCTTTTCCACCGGACATAGCTTCTTTGTAATGTTCCAATCCATGCACTTCTGTAACAAGCTTCTCCGCGCACTTTCTACCTTCGGAAGCAATCTTCACCCATTCGGCACCATTTTTCGCTAGATTTACAAAAACGTCGCGCGCAATGCGCTTAGACTGAACCTCACCAAAACCAAGAGCCTCGGCAATATTATCTTCAGCGATCTTCCTGTATTTTCCGAGAAAGCTAAAAGCAACCTTCCCCATGAACGAAGCGATACCCAGAGAAATACCAAGCGGCATAAGCCTGATTAGAAAAAATAATACTCTTGACCAATAGTATATGTGATATCGACGGGTCTTTATCTTCATAGTTTTTTTTCTGTAACCAACGAAGGATACTCAGCTTCAACAGACGTAGTTATTCCTCCCCTAACATTAAAAATTCCCTTAACTTTCATTCTACGAGGCGCACAAGCAGTTACTAGATCATCCAGCATCCGGTTAACAACATGTTCGTGAAATATACCAACATTTCTGTACGCTAGTAAGTATTCCTTAAATGACTTCAATTCGATACATAGTTTATCAGGAGAATACTCAATAAAAATATGCGCGAAATCAGGAAGGCCGGTTTTTGGACATATACACGTAAACTCTCCGGTATCCAGCTGTACTAAATAGTCTTTCTCCGGATATTTATTTTCCCAAACATCTATCGGGCCGAACTTTAGGGCTTTTACATTTTCCTGTAAACCCTCATATGTATTATCTTTCATTTTTCCTCCATGATACTGTTTTTCACACAGTATATTATCTTATCCCCAAGTGCTTGTGCATCTGTCCTAAAATCATAACATTCAACTGTGTCTCTTTTTCCAGATATTTCTTGAAATATAGAAGCATCTCATCATCGGCTTCTTTTACAATATCATTCTCGACGGTAACCGGCTGCAATACAACATCTGTCTTGCTCTTCAACCCCTTGAGAATCGATCCCATACACTTTATGTCATCCATGGTCGTATCACCCGTTATAACAGCCTTGGATATCAACTCTTTTCTCTCTGCTATCTGAACAAAATTTTCATGCGCCGCCCAAACGTCTTCCTCTGATCCCGTGGAAGAAGGAAGTTTGAAATCCATCGCGACAATATCAACCATACCAATTACTTTTTCCAGAGCCTCCGGTAGCGTCCCATTGGTCTCCAGATAAACCTGATTCTTTCTGTAACTTTTAAAAAGCTTAAGAAAGTCAGCGAGGAAATCCGCGTGAAGCAATGGTTCTCCGCCAGTCAGAACAAGCTCATTGTAGTCATCTCCAAAATCAAGCACATTACCCATTAAATTATCTTTAGTAAAAGTTTTGTAACTTTCCGGTTTTGTATCACAAAAAACACATGCTTTATCACAGCCGTAAAATCTGACAAACAACTGACGACTCGAAGCGTATGGCCCTTCACCCTGATATGATAAAAATATTTCCGAGATTTTTGCCGTATTCATTTCTCGTTTCCGTTTCCTTTAATAAGAGAATCTACAACCCCAGCCTCGGCAAACCCCCTAGCTCTCAAAAGACAGGATTCACAACGGCCACAAGGAACTGCTCCGTTTCTATAACATGACCAGGTATGCTGAAACGGCACATCCAATCTTATTCCTTCTTCAACAATCTCCTTTTTGGTCATATTGATGATTGGTGTCACTATTTTGATCCCGCAACCAGTAACTCCACTCTTTGTCCCCCTGTCAACAGTTTCCTGAAAACTTTCGAAGAAAGGCCCCCTACAATCCGGATAGTTTGAAAAATCCATTTGATTTGCGCCAATAAAGACCGCTTCAGCACCAATCGACTCGGCGAAGGATACTCCAAAACTAAGAAAAACAATATTCCTTGCCGGCACATACGTAACAGGAATCTCTCCGTCCGCGCTTACCTCTCCACCCGGTATTTCTATCGTATCATCGGTAAGGGCATTACCCTCCCATGAAAGCGGCAATTTAATTACCTGAACAGATGTTTGATCTACCTCCGCTAAACATTTTGCTGATTCAATTTCCCTCACGGCCTTTTGCCCATAGTCAAACACCAAGATGTGGCATTCATAATCTTGTTTTGCTATAAAAAGGGTTACTGCGGAATCTAATCCGCCAGATAATAATACGACTGCTTTCTTCATTAGGTCACTGAACGCGAATATGTCGCCGAAGATGAATCCGTCTCCCAAACGGTAACACTTGCGATATTCGGATTATCCGCATCCTCTGACATGGCTTCATATATGTATCTGGCTATGTTTTCGGAAGTTGGATTTGTTGTTTTGAAATATTCCAATTCATTCAAATATGTGTGATCAAGCTCCCCGATTACACACTTCAAACGCTCTTTGAGTATCTTGAAATCTATCACCATACCTGCTCCATCCAGATCCTCGGATTGAGCTGACACTTTTACTTTCCAATTATGGCCATGTAAAGCTTCGCATTTGCCCTTATAGTCCCTAAGGTTATGTGCACTATTAAATTCCGCGCTTACG
The DNA here is from genome assembly GCA_964482475.1 of uncultured Planctomycetia bacterium. GTDB lineage: Bacteria > Omnitrophota > Gorgyraeia > Tantalellales > Tantalellaceae > JAHJBY01. Next base: position 13,167 of record CAYZXR010000025.1, read on the forward strand.
TCAACCACATACATTTAATATCCTTTTGTTACTCGAAGTATCCTGCTGTCACTTTATCCCATGAACCGCTAGCACGAAGAAGGAGGTTACAAACCTCTCTAACAGCACCGTTACCGCCCGAGCTCTCAGTGATAAAATGAGAAAAAACCTTCACTTCAGCCATAGCATTTGTTGGGCATACAGCCAATCCTACCCTTTTCAAAACAGGTATGTCTATGAGATCATCTCCGATAAAACATATTTCATCGTCATTGAATTTAAATTTTCTTTTTATATCATTGTAAGCTTTTATCTTGTAGTGAAAATTTTGATAAACTTTATCTATACGTAGCGCTTTTGCCCGTTTTTTCACTACCCGTGAAGCTTTTGCGGTAAGTATGATATTTTTATAACCGGCTTTTCTCATCATGTAGAGACCAAGACCATCATTAACGTTAAAATTCTTCAGTTCATCCCCATAACTGCCATATACCATGCGTCCATCAGTGAGAACACCATCCACATCGAGTATCAACATTTTTATTTTTTTTGCCTTATCAATAATTTCTTCAGAATATTTGCTTAACATGTTACTCCTTACTTAATTTCATTTTAATCAAGGGCGGGGTTACCCCGCCCCTACCCGTTTCAGGGCACGGCATGCCGTGCTCCTACATTGTGTGCAATCTATACCAGTCCCGCGTTTAATACATCCTGGACATCCAGTACACCTACAAGTTTTCCTTTTTTATCAACAACGGGTATTTCATCTATTTTTCTGTCTCTAAGTATCTTGAATGCCTCAGCGGCAAGCTTGTCTGGCGCTATTGTGTGCGGTCCTCGCGTCATGACATCTTGAATCTTGCAGGCCATTATATCCGTTCCAACATCCAGATGCCGTCTGAGATCCCCATCGGTAAAAATCCCCAGCAATTTCCCGTTGCCGTCTACTACGCACGCGCTTCCCGCACGCATCTTAGTGATTTTCAAAAGCACATCTTTAACTTTCGCGTCCTTTTTAACTACAGGCATCTTAGCCCTTGGACGCATTATATCTTCAACGTTCAACAAAAGCCTCTTGCCAAGAGCACCACCGGGATGAAATAGAGCAAAATCTTTTGCTTTAAAATTTTTCTTTTCCAGAAGCGCGACTGCAATAGCGTCTCCAAGCGCAAGCATAGCTGTTGTAGACGTAGTCGGAGCTAACCCCATTGGACAAGCCTCAACACGCACGGAACTATCTATCGTAAAATTGCTATTCAACGCAAGGGTTGATTTCTTATTTCC
>CAYZXR010000026.1:0-7229 GCA_964482475.1 uncultured Planctomycetia bacterium
CTCTTATTAAGAATTAACAATAAACGTCACCGGACCGTCACCTACCAGACCTACTTCCATCTGGGCACCAAATTTACCAAGCCCCACCGAAATGCCAATATCCACAAGAACATCATTGAACCTTCGCCAAAGCCTCTCGGCCTCTTGCGGAGTTCCCGCGTTATCAAAACTCGGTCTGTTCCCCTTTGAAATGTCACCAGCAAGCGTAAATTGAGAAACACTCAATACTTCTCCCTCAACTTGTCGTATATCCAGATTCATCTTGCCATTGAGATCTGCGAACACTCGCAACCGAACTATCTTCCCGGCTATACGTTCCGCGATCATTTCGGTATCACCCTTCTCTATTCCCACGAGAAGAAGCAACCCCATACCTATAGACGCAATCACCATGTCATCAACCGTAACAGACGCCTCTTTCACTCTTTGCAGGACCACCTTCACAGCTCAGTATTACCTCAATTCTACGTTTATACCCTTACTTCTAAGATTTTCAAACATCTTGTCAATCTCGCCTTTTATGCCATTCACGATCAAAATTGCCCATCCGCTTTCAGCTGAGAAAGAGGCTTCAATAATCTTTATTTCCACATTAAAGCCCTTTATCATATCCGAAATGACCGGCTCATTTTTCATCTCCCCCGGTATAAACAATTCAACTTTTAACTCTTCCATTTTACTCCTTTCAATTTATTCAGAAAATCCCATGTCTAAAAAATTCTTTAACTTTTTCGCGCGTATCGGGTGACGCAATTTTTTAAGCGCCTTCGCTTCTATCTGACGTACTCTTTCTCGAGTAACATGAAATATTTTCCCGACTTCTTCAAGCGTCCTAGGGCAACCATCCCCGATACCGAACCGCAGAACAAGCACTTTCTGCTCACGTTCGGTTAGGGTTGAAAGAACACCATCCATTTGTTCCTTAAGCATAGCATACGCCGTCGCGGTAGCCGGAGATACGGCAGACTTATCCTCTATAAAATCACCAAAACTGGTATCACCTTCATCTCCAATCGGAGTTTCCAAAGATATAGGATGCTGTGCGATCTTGATTATTCCTCGCACCTTGTCTGAGGGGAGATCCATTTCAGCACTAATCTCTTCTGGCGTAGGCTCTCTTCCGTTCTTCTGCACAAGTGCCCTAGACACCCTGACTAATTTATTTATAGTTTCTGTCATATGCACAGGTATGCGTATCGTTCGTGATTGATCCGCTATTGACCTCGTTATGGCCTGTCTTATCCACCAGGTCGCGTATGTACTGAACTTATATCCCCGTTCGTGTTCAAATTTATCCACGGCCTTCATAAGTCCCATGTTACCTTCCTGTATTAGGTCAAGAAACGAAAGTCCGCGATTAGTATATTTTTTTGCTATACTAACGACCAGCCTCAAATTAGCTGCAACCAACTCTTTTTTAGCCTTGATATATTCGAGCTCTATATCTTTAACAGCCTTGATATCTTCAACTATCTGTCCTGCCGGCGCCCCTATTTTTCTGGCCTTATTCCTTAGAAGTTTTTTGGTTGCTTCAAGCTCCTTTCGACCGCGTCCCTTTTTAAGCACCTCTACGCGACAATTCAGAAACAACACCTCTTCCATAGGCGGTATAATCTCCCCCGAAATCTTTTCGGCAAGAGAAATCGATACTTTCATCTTATGCATGAGCTCATTGAGCGTTTCAGCTTTCTTTGAAAGTTTTATTCGCCTTAATAGCTGCCTCTTTCGATTCGAAACAGTCTCCATATTCGCCCCGGGCGGAATATCCAAACAATCGTCAAGGCCGTATTCATTGTCGAGAGCATCTTCGATAAGATTAAGCATTCTTCTTCGAGCTTGCGTCACCCGGAACATTATATCTTTGAAATCTTTTTCTTTTGCTTTTATTCGTTTAGCAAGTTCCAATTCCTCACTGCGACTCAAAAGTGATATTTGTCCCATTTGTTTAAGATACATCTTCACGGGATCATCGATTTGAACGAACTTGCGAGCCTCTGTCACGCGTTGTTTCTCTTTAACAACAAAAGGTATTCTATCAACTTCTTCCTCAGAGGAAACTATTTTAATATCCTTGTCCTGAAGCGCGGAAATAACTTCTTCAAGTTCAACAGGAGAAACTATATCTTCCGGCAAAACTCGATTCACTTCCTCGTAGCTGAGGAACCCTTTGTCCTTCCCGGCTTTTATTAATTTCCGAACAATAGCTGAACGATTAACAGATGCTGCCCTTGCTTTCTCTTTTTCCTCGGGTTTCTTCTTTGTGATCTTTACCTCCGGCTTTTTCTTGGCAACTTTTTTCACTATCTTCTTTTTTACGGTTTTCTTTAACACCTTTTTTTTAGGTGCTTTCTTTACCGTCTTCTTTTTCGCGGCCTTAACAGCCGTCTTTTTCTTTTTTAGGGGCATTTTTATGTCACCTTCTCTTTATGGAGCTGGCTGATTTTTGTCAGCAATTCATTAACAGCTACTTGATCATGAACCGCTTCTGCTTGTTTTAATCTGTTAGTCAAACATCTTAATTCATTCTCTGAATTTTCTTTTCTAATATGCGCTATACAATCAAAAAGGACCTGGTACTTATCTCCGGCTATGTCCGCTTTCGCAATCCCTTGTAGAACGGCTTCTTTAGCACTGTTATCATCTTCTATTCGACTCAATATTTTGCCTGTAGTCGGGCTTTGTTCCTTCAAATAGAAATCCTTTAATAACATCATGACTTTTTTTACGGTTTCATCAAGAAACATCTCTAGCCCTAACTTGCTGATCATCGTATCATGCATGTCTTTATCTAACACAGCTAGACCCAATAGATATAATTCACTCTCTCGATAATTCCCAGCAACCGAAGGAGTCTGTGTTTTCTCCTCGTACTTAAAAGAATAGTCCGGCTTCACCTTGCCCATTTCTTCGCGCAACGCGGACTCATTAAGCTGCAATTTTAACGCTAATTTCTCAAGATACGCCGACTGTATTACAACGTTAGCTACTTTAGAAATAGTAGGCAACATCTCGTTAACTATTTTGGCACGCGCCACAATACTACTACCGGATGACTTACCCAGCAAAAGATCTAATTTATAATCAAAGAGATCTTTCGCCTTATCTATCTCTTCTTTAAATGCCTCACCGCCATGAGCCTTAACAAAACTGTCCGGATCCTCGCCCTCAGGCAACGTGGCGATATAAACAGTTAATCCGTTTACAATTAAAATATCAAGTCCTCTTAAACTAGCGGCTTCTCCAGCCTGATCGGCATCAAAAATCATAACCGCGGTGTCGGTATGTTTTTTTAATAAAGCAACCTGACGAGTTGTGAGAGCCGTTCCCGATGTAGCGACAATGTTCTTAATTTCATTCTGATACGGCATTATCACATCCAGATAGCCCTCAACTATCAGCACACGTTCAGCTTTACGTATTTCTGTCTTAGCGAAATTGAGCCCATACAAAACACTGCTTTTGCTATAAACTGTGGTCTCAGGTGAATTGAGATATTTGGGCTGAGAGTCAGTCATTATTCTCGCGCCAAAGGCCACTATATTTCCTCTCTCATTAAAAATGGGGAACGTTATTCTGTTCCTAAATCTGTCATAATCGTTTCTTCCCTTATCGCTTTTAACAGATAATCCCGCCTTTCTCAAAATCTCAGATGAAATATTTTTATTTTTGCAATACTGTTGTAAATTCTCCCATCCATCCGGAGCATATCCTATTTTAAATTCTTTAATGGTAGCATCGCTTAACCCACGCTGTTTAAGATAATCCAACGCACCTTTTGCTGACGGCAAACCAAGTTGATCCTGATAATACTCAGCGGCTATACTGTTGGCCTCGTAAAGCTTTTTCACCAATGAATATGCCTCATCACTCACATCATTTGTCTTTGGAATCTCTATTCCCGCCCGTTCCGCCATCATTTCTATTGCTTCCGGAAAAGAAAGATTCTCATATTTCATCACAAATCCAATAACATTGCCGCCGGCCGTGCACCCAAAACAATGAAATATCTGTTTGTCCGGTGAAACAACAAAAGAAGGAGTTTTTTCGTTATGAAAAGGACAACATCCTTTGAAGTTTCTGCCGGCCTTTTTTAAAGGGACGTACTCCGACACCACCTCTACGATGTCAACTTTGTCCAATATCTGATCTATGATCCCTTGCGGTATTCTACCCATTTTATCTTTTGAAACGTTTGAAACCCGAACAGCAAACGATCTTCAATTTCCCTTGTGGATCAATCGCATCGAGTAAAAGATTCACTCCCACATTGTCACTCGCCATGTGTCCGGCAATTACATAATTCAAAAATTCAGATTTCACAAGTTTATAAGCCGACTCGCTCGCGTGCATACCCACAATGGTTTTGACACCCGACTGTGATAACCGCGCTAATATTCTGTCTGGCGGACTTGTCCCGCCTGTCATATCGACAAATATTTTACCCGCGTCAAGCTTTTCGTCTCCAACCAAGACACTCGGTCCCGCGCCGGAAGTTTTCATTGCGTATCTATATTCCGGTATTCGTCTTAAAATATTCAAAACAGCCTTGAGTTTACCTGGCTGTTCCTTATTAAAAATCTTTTGGAGATAACAGGCAACACAATTGTCTGCAGCTGTATGTAAACACATAAAGGGTATTTTCAAAAGCTTAGCAGCGTCAACAGCCCTCATATGGTTTCGCGGCGCAATAGATCTGGCTACCTCGTCACGACGATCCTTCATTAAGCCTTCAGCTATTTCTCGCGTAAAGCCTAAGGTCTCCCATATCCCGCACTGAAGTGACATAACTTCATCCAGTTGAGAAAAAGCCCGTCCGGAAGGATGATGGGATAATACCATATCAATTTGTACCCCCTTGTCACGAAGCTTATCCGCCAAAAGAAGCTCCTGCACATCAATGTCGATACCGACAAGTATGGTCTTTATCTCTTCATTACCGTTCCCGTTTAATATTCTGCTATCAGCGTAGGGGTGTACCATTTTGTCACGATCAAAAGACGCTTTTTCAATACCCTTAAGCTTTCTGTATTCGGCTTTTGCTTTCCTGATATCCGCGTCAACCGCACCTTTACGTCTGGGATCTTCCTTTATACCTTTTTCAATAGCTCTTTTATAGAATTCACTTAATTTCATACTATACCTCCAAACTCCCCGAAGATTTGCAAATACCGTTAACTACTTTATCAGGATCTTTTTGTTCAACAAACTTCAAATAATTCGACATCCAACTATAAATATGAGCATCCATCCTAACAAATACCATCCCAGTCTTTGAACCTTTTGCCACAGAATTCTGCAAAAATGAAACCGGTAAAAGAAGAAATAGCATACCAATAAGACCAAACATTAGAAACGTCCGTGCAGTAGCAACCAGGGCACCACCTATTCGCTCCAACGGGGAAATATGTTCAACAAACTCGCTACTAAACATCATTTCCAGAAACTTGATGGATAGAAACATTACTGACGCTATTATAAAAAACGATATTGGCCTGGCCCAACTTTGCAATATAAATCCAAACAATGAGGACGCCAAGACGGAATAATATCCAATAGAGAAAAATACCAAGACGAACACCCACGCTAAAGAAAGCAACTGGTTACCCACCCCAGCACGAGATCCTTTGTAAATCATTCCCAGCAAAACAGTAAGGAATATAACATCAAGCCAATTTACACCAGACACTGTCGGAAATAACCCCCTATCATTTAATGAACCCAAAGTATATCATATAAAAATAGGAGTGTCAAACCGACCTGAATTTATGTGCAATATAACATATCTTGCATTTTTTTGGCTTAACTTTTATGTTTTTACTGTGGATAACTCCTTTCAGCCTGCAGATATCAGCTATCGGCAAAAACCCAAAAAATGCAAAACGCAGAACGCATAGTAAAAATAGTCCATAATCAATAGTACATTATAGGGGCGAAAAATCTTTCACCAAGAGGATTAAATTGAAAGACAATGTGACTTTTCATCTATTGAGGTAGGTTTAACGCGCACTAATTCGCCGGGAACAACTATATCGTCGTCCACACTCACCTGGACGTACTCGCGCGTGTATCCTGTGCATTGATTATCTTTAGTCCGTTTTTCGATAAGTATCTCTATTTCCTGTCCGATAAATCTTTTTGCAAACACTTCTTGAAGGTTATTACCGATATCTATTAAGCTTCCAACTCTTTTTTTCGCAGTTTCTTTTCCTACCTTTGGGATCATTTCAAAAGATGCTGTACCTTCCCGATCACTATATCTGAATACATGCAAACGGGAAGGCTTTATCTCTTTTATAAACTCGATTGTTTGAAAAAAATCCTCTTCTGTTTCGCCTGGAAAACCAGAGATAATATCCATAGTTATCCCCGCGAGCGGCAATTTTGAACGAATATCAACAATAAGCTCCCGAAACTGTGAAACATTGTATCTCCGTTTCATTAGAGCCAATATCTTATCTGATCCACTCTGCAAAGGAATATGCAGATGTTGACATATCTTCGAAGAACGCGCCATGATCTCAAGAATATCCCTAGTTATATGATTCGGCTCTATAGAACTTATTCTGAGTCGAAAATCTCTATCAATAGAATCTACGTCATGTAAAATATCTGAAAGAGTTTCCCTGTTGTGACCTTTCCATGACCCTATACAAATTCCGGAAAATACTACCTCCTTATACCCCGCGTCCAATAAACGAGCTAATTCATCCATAATATCTAGCTTCGGTCTCGAACGCAACGGACCTCTAACCTTGCTCACTTTACAATAAGAACAACCCTGATCACATCCATCCTGAATCTTGAGAAATGCTCTGGTATGAGAGTGAAACCCTGAAACCTCCTCGCGAATTACAGGAACATCATCTGAAATACCATATAAGTCATTTATTATTAATGGTATTCTAAGCTTCTCTTCATTCGGAATAACTTTATCCACACCTGGCATAGACTCAAATACAGCAATATCTTTCGGGTATACTACAGAACACCCTGTGACCATTATCCGAGCTTTACTATTTTCTTTTCTAATCTTTCTTGTGAATCTGCGAGTCTTTGTATCTGCCATAGCGGTTACCGTGCATGAATTAATTATTATGACATCAGCTTCATCAAAAGCTGTTTCGAAGCAACCGAGCTTTTCAAGATTTTCCCGTATGACCTGTGAGTCATACTGATTAACTTTACAACCAAAAGTTTTTATAGCGAATTTAATATTTTTCATTTTATTT
>CAYZXR010000026.1:7329-10192 GCA_964482475.1 uncultured Planctomycetia bacterium
ATTAACTTTACAACCAAAAGTTTTTATAGCGAATTTAATATTTTTCATTTTATTTTAGATTTTCCCTGAACTAGGTTCACATATAAAAATATTAAACCAGGTTCACAAAGCATCTATTTCACGTCGAAGAAACCTGGTTCAGGAAAACTAGCGCTCTCCAACAACAATATCAAGGGCGGGTTTGGAACCCACCCCTACGATTCACTATTACCCATTCACCCTTCTCTATTCACTATTCATGTGGAGAACTCATACGACAATACGGAAAGAACAAACAATCCGGCAGTGTCACTCCTCAATACCCGCTTTCCCAGTGATACAAATTTGCAATTATCAGCAACTGCACGTGAAACCTCTTTCGGTGTAAAGTCACCCTCCGGTCCTATCATCACGAGAATTTTACCCGTTTTAAAATTCTCCAATGAAGTTCGAATAGGTACAGTTTCTTCGGATAGCCAGGCAAAAAGAACGACATCATATTCATCGCATGCATCAAGAACACTCTCGAAGCTGCTAATCTCGGAAATCTTGGGTATATCTGACCTGCCGCATTGCTTAGTAGATTCTTTAGCTATAGCTTTCCACCTTGAATTTTTTCTTTCGGCTGATGCCTTACCCGGGCGAACTATAGTTCGATCACTCACAAACGGAATAATGCGGCTTGCCCCGAGTTCGGTAGCTTTCTCAACTATATAGTCCATTCGATTTTTCTTAGGTATGGCCTGTGCTAAATGTACTTCGGGAACTTTTTCGACCGGAGGCATGTCCGTTCTGATTATACGAATTGTAACTTCCTTCGTTCGGTTCTTTATCGTTTCAATGAACCCCGTATACTCATTACCGGTACCATCGAACACAACAACCTTGTCAGACTCCCTCATTCGCATAACATCAACAATATGATGGGATTCCTCCACACCAACCTGTATCTCTTTACGTTGCAGATGCACATTCTCAGGAGAAACGTAAAATCTACTCATTTCTTTCTCCAAAAACTTCCGCAGTGAAAATAGATATCTCACAATCACCCGTTTTCCACGCGTCTTCCGGAATACCAGCCTTCTGAGCACACAAACTATTCATAAACTGATCACGATTCCACCCTGTCTCAATGGCAACCTGTGGGAGATAAACACCACTACTTAAACCCCTTTTTACCATAACTCCGTGCCTACCCGCTTCTATCAAATTGTAATCATCGATCAATTGCATAGGTGACAATACTGATATTTCTATATCTATCGCGTCCATTTCGTCCAATCTTACCGTCGGAAATCGTGGATCTTGCGTAGAAGCGGCAATGGCCATATCCCGTATGGTCAAATAAAGCGGAGCACGCGCTTCCATATGCCCGATACAACCTCGCAAGTTCCCGCGTTTATGCAATGTTACAAACGCGCCCATATCCTGTTTAAGAAGATCATCATCCACCTTTACATCCAAACGTTCTCCCTTTCTCAAGTAAAGGTCTATGGTGTCCCTTGCTATCTTTAAAAGAACCTTTCTCTGCTTTTCATTCAGCATCGTATTCTCCTGTCTTTTGATAAACACGGCACTCAAATATCCAACAACACTATCTCTCTTACCGATTGTGTCTCCGGAATTAGCGTACTTCATCACTTCTACAACATTGGCCCCTAATTTGGAACAAGCCATCATTGTAGCGCAAGTGGATCCTATACCACAAAACAATTGGTGGTTATTCCGAATACTCATTGAGTATAACGATTCGGGATCAAATTTTCTGATCATTTTAATCGTCCTTTCATCCACCCTGTTCGCCTCATCATATCTCAGATAATGGCTCATATCCGTGCTTCCCATAATAACGAAACTATCTTCATTCACAAGAATATTGTAAAGCGCGTCTGCCAAAAGGCTGATAGTTTCAGTGTCTTGCTCTCCCATAGCGATAAGAACCACTTTTGCTTCCGGCATCGTGTATTGAATAAAGGGTATTTGCATTTCTATAGAATTTTCCGAGTTAAATGCCTCGGGGACATCTTTTATCATGCCGTTGTAGGCTATAAATTTCGCGGATAGCACCTGATCTGTGTACGCTTCACCAAGCGGAGTTACAAAAGATTTATCGGTAAAAACCGATATACCTGAAAACCTATATTTATGGGTAAAACCCACAACTACTATCGTTTTCGGATCTTGCAACGCGGCCGCCTTATATGAATAAGCCGCCACAGAACCGGATACCCCTATCCCGGCGTGCGGCACAAGAAATCCAACAGCTTCACCATTCAGTTTTATTGCCCCGACAGCATCGAGGTAGCCTTGAAGTTCGGATCTCAACGAGGATGGTGAAGCATCGTACCACGTGCCCGCGTAATCGGCATGCTTGGCTGACACATATCCTCCTGATAAAATTAAAATAATAATTGTGACAACTACGATAGTGGGTTTCATTGTCCACTCTCTTCCAATTTGTAAATAACGGTGGGAAAATATTAGCCTAAAAATGTTTCTTAATGTATTTTTCTAGCAGCATTCTAGCATTACCCTTACATTTGCCGCATACCGTACCAATTTTCGTGTGTTCCTGAAGCTCAAGGTAGGTCCTCACTCCCTCAAGAACAGCATCTTCAATTTCGTGATCGGTAACATTCATGCACTTACATATAACTTTTGCCCTTTCCTTCCGAATATTACCGGTCATGCCATTCTTCTCATAATAATCGTCTATCGCCGCCCGCAAAGCCTTATCGCCAAGAACCGAACAGTGTACCTTGTGTTCCGGCAAACCACCCAGCGCGTTTGCCAGATCCTTGGGAGAGATGTTGTAAGCTTCATCAAGCTTCATCCCTTTGACTTTTTCGGACAATATTGACGTGCTCGCTATCGCGCTGGCACA
>CAYZXR010000026.1:10292-14041 GCA_964482475.1 uncultured Planctomycetia bacterium
TCATCCCTTTGACTTTTTCGGACAATATTGACGTGCTCGCTATCGCGCTGGCACAACCATAAGTTTTCCATTTACAATCGGAAATTCTATTTTCAACTTTGTCTACTTTTATATAAAACGCCATTTCATCGCCGCATTTAATGTTTCCCACCACACCTTTCGCGTCATAATCAAAAGCCTCTTTATCCGAAAAGACATTGCGAGGATTCATGAAATGATCTTTTACTTCCTCAGAATATACCCACTCCATTAACTTTTTCCTCCATCATAAGCTGTTGACATACTTCGTATCTTTCCAATAATACCCGGCAGTTTTTCAAGTACGTAATTAACATCTTCTTCTGTATTCTCTCGACCTAAACTGAATCTTATTGAGCCGTGCGCTTTTTCCGCTCCAATGCCCGTAGCAAGCAGTACATGTGACGGATCCAACGATCCGGAAGCACACGCGGAACCTGTTGAAACCGCTATGCCGACTAGATCAAGATAAAGCAAGATTGATTCCCCTTCAGCTCCTATAAAGGAGACATTCAATGTCCCGGGCAAACAATCATCAGGATGCCCGTTAAGGAACACATCCGACACTTTCTCTTCAATCCCGGTCTTGAGCTTTAATTTAAGATCTAATATTTTCGCCTCATCCTTGTCCATCTCTTCTACCAACATCTCAACCGCCTTGCCCAATCCTATAATCCCTGAAGTATTTTCAGTACCCGCACGTCTACCGCGCTCCTGATGCCCTCCGTGTATCATCGGACAAAAAGGTGTTCCCTTTTTAACATACAAGGCCCCTATCCCTTTTGGTCCGTATATTTTGTGCGCGGAAAGTGTCAAGAAATCCGCCCCCAGGTCAGTTACATTTACCGGAATTTTGCCTACAGCCTGAGCCGCGTCCGTATGCATCAAAGCGCCTTTCGCATGCGCCATATCAGAGATTTTTTTTATATCCATGATAGTCCCTATCTCATTGTTGGCCATCATTATCGATACCAGACCGGTTTTATCGGTAATCATCTTATTAAGCTGTTCCATATCGATCTTTCCAAATTCATCCACACCTACATATAGGACACTAAGACCCTTTTCGACAAGACATTCGGAAGTCCGCAATATACATGGATGTTCAACAACTGAAGTAATAATTTCTTTGGTACATGATTTTTTGGAATTACATACCGGACATTTACAAGCAAATATATTAAGCACTGTATTATTCGCTTCAGATCCGCTTCCCACAAAGATCATCTCTTCCGGTTCAGCCCCTATAAACAACGCGACCGTCTTGCGGGCTTTCTCAATATGCTTCCTGGAAATCCTTCCAAAACTGTGCAAACTAGACGCATTACCAAAGGTATCGATACTCTCAATTATAGCCTTTTTTACCTCAGGATGCAGAGGCGTAGTCGCGTTGTTATCCATATAGACTTTTTTTGTCAACATATCCTCCTTTAGAAGCACACCCTATTTAAAATCAACTCTGCCGGACATCTCCACGATATCGTGACCATAGTACAAAATATCACCATTTTTATCAACAGCAATTACCGATGGTATTCCTCGCACGCCATAAGCCTGAGCAATTTTACCGGACGTATCCAACGCGACTGGATACGTTACCCCTTTCTTCGCTACGAAATTCGCGATTTTCTTTCCATTTTCTTGTATATTGATAGAAACAACCGCTACCTTTTCCCCTTTTTCCTTGTAGAACTTTTCTACGTCAGGCATTTCTCTTACACAAGCCGGACACCAAGTGGCCCAAAAAACTAAAACGGCCGGCTTTGTTTTTAACACATTTGACAAATTAACAGTATTCCCGGCAACCGTCTTTAGCGTGAAATCCGGAGCGTTCCTTCCAATGGTTGGCTGCCCGCCAACGTCAGAACACGCACCCAATAAAAATACCGCACAAAACAGTAGAACACTAAAAATACCAACATATCTATTTTTTTTCATACTAACCTCCTTACAATAACAATTTAAATACTCAATACTCCCGCCTTGAATATAAAATAACAGCCGAGAACAATCATTGCAAAAGCCATAATCTTTTCAACAATTTTCATCCACTTAACCGCTCCGGGCAATGCCGCAAGTACCCCGGTAAATGTTCCTACCACTATCAATAACGTCCCCAAACCGATAGCAAATGTAAAAAGAAGCGAAAAACCCAAAATGGCATTCTGTGTTGAAGCCGCGTATGCCAGAACCGCCCCAAGCACTGCCGTAGCGCATGGAGCGGCAATAAGACCGGAAGTTATCCCCATAAAAAATGCTGGGAACAACCGACCTCCTTTGATCGCCTTACCAGCGCCCATTCTGTTTAGCAAGAAAACCGGGAGATGTATAACATTCAGAAGTGATAATGCAAAAATTATTATGACGCTACCAACTATCAAATGAGCCACAGGACTTGATTGGACCTGTCCAAAAAACCGTCCGGTCAAAGCAGCAACAATCCCAAGTATCGAAAATGTTATGGCCATGCCAAGAACATAACATAAAGACAATATGAAATTTCTGAGTTTTGACTGCTCACGCGAAGAACCAACCACACCCGCTATTATTGGAATTAGTGGATAAGCACAAGGCGTAAACGATGTCATAACTCCCCCGAGAAAGACCACAACGAAAGTGATAAAGGTTATATTGGTAATCTGGTCTGTCATGCATTCTCCTGTATGTTTGACACACAGAAGCCCACACCTCTCGGTATGGGCTTCAAAACTGGTGGAGCAGAGGGGGTTCGTCGCCTTCGCGCTTCTATTCCCTTAATAACTCTCGCTATCGCTCGCGTTATATCCTTTTTCCGCCCTTCGGTCGGACACCCGCCGTATCGTTTGTCCTCGCGTGCTCAATGTCTCGCACGCTCACTATATTAAAGGCTCTACGGCTCCCTTCGAACCTTCAAAACTGGTGGAGCAGAGGGGGTTCGAACCCCTGACCTCCTGATTGCGAACCAGGCGCTCTTCCAACTGAGCTACAGCCCCTTATCCCTACTTCTAGCCTTCCTGTACCTAATAATGCAACTCACTGGAACAGATCTGTCATTAATTATTTCTAGAAAGTTTCACTGTATATCCTGCTTCTTCTCTTTCCAGAAAAATGTGACCTTCTCTCGCCAGCCAGCCGATGCTCATAAGCACTATGTCGCCCTGTTTTTTTACACCGTTAATGATATTTCCAATCTGGTCGCATCCGTCATGGCCATCAAGATAGTTCCATATATCGCCCGCAACAAGACCGATCTTGGTAATCATATCAATACCCCCAGTGCTTTTAAATCCCCTATAACATCGTCGTATACACGGGATTACATAGATATTATACAGCATTATTAACTTAAGGGCTAATTTTTTCTATATAGCTTTCGCACTTGGGACATTGTGATATTTCATCATGGTGACTGTCGATATACGTATATCCACATATTGAACAATGCCATATATATTTTTCCTCAGAACTGAATGTCTTCTGCTTAGTACCAAAATTCAGGAATATCCATGTCAGAAGGACGAGAAATACCGAAAAAAACAAATATAGAAAAAGAGCCGTGGACATATCAAGCTTTATCATTCCTCTCTTCCTCCGGTCTTTAAAACGACATTAACTTCTTCCCATTCGTCCCCACCGTCGCCCTCTAGGGACTCAAATATCCATCCACCTACAAACTCAGAAGCCAAAAAGTCCATATCTGGATATCCCGTAGTCGTAACAGGTTCAACTCTTTTCACAGTCCCTTCCCCTGA
>CAYZXR010000027.1:0-1734 GCA_964482475.1 uncultured Planctomycetia bacterium
CCCTTGATTATAGCGTCCGCAAGCGTAGCGCAAATGTACATAATAGATCTTATCGCGTCATCGTTACCAGGCACAGGATAATCAATTATATCCGGATCACAATTTGTGTCTAGGAGCGCAATGACAGGGATGCCCAGTTTTCTCGCTTCAAGCACGGCTATTTTTTCTGCCTCCGCGTCAATAACGATAACAGCAGACGGAAGAGTTTTCATTTCACGTATCCCTCGTAAATTCTTTAACAACTTCTGCTCTTCTTTGTCGAGCCTTACTCTCTCTTTTTTCGCAAGAGACATATAGGTATCGCTTTTCTTTGTAGCCTCAATATTATCTAGACGGCCTATGCTTTGACGTATGGTATTAAAATTCGTTAAACAACCTCCAAGCCACCGGTTTTCAACAAAAAACATATCGCAACGTTCCGCTTCCGCCCTAACGATCTTTTTAGCCTGCTTTTTAGTTCCCGCAAACAGAATTTTTTTTCCTTCTTTTGCCAACTCATATACAACATCCACGGCTTTTAGAAGTGCTACTTCTGTTTTTTCGAGATCGATAATGTATATACCGCTCTTTTTACCGAAAATAAATTTTCTCATCTTCGGATTCCATTTGCTAGTTTGGTGCCCGAAATGAACCCCGTTCTCCAACAATTCTCTTATCATTTTGGATACAACTGACATATTCACCCTTCCTTTTTGCGCTGGTCTTCAACGAAACTTGGCGTAATTAAAAAGCCTACTCAGGCTCATCGCGCCCCGCTGAAATACCGCTTTAGTTTTAAAAAACCTACAACACACCAGACGATATTATATTGAAATACCTTACAAATTCAAGCTTTTTTTAGATAAAAGCGGAAATTTTGCTTTTCCTGCAAGATTATTCTTTTTTATCCTGGAATTGTATCTCGTAAAGTCTTTTATATAAAGGACTTCTGTCTAGCAACTCTGTGTGAGTCCCGCTATCAACTATTTCCCCTTTCTCTATCACCACTATTTTATCCGCATGGGTAATAGTGCTTAATCTGTGAGCAATGGCAATAACGGTTCTTCCCTTCATCAGGTTATTGATGGCTTCCTGAACAAGCTTTTCGCTCTCGGAGTCAAGTTGGGAGGTTGCTTCGTCTAATATTAATATAGGTGGATTTTTATAAACAGCCCGGGCAAGAGCCAATCTCTGACGTTGCCCCCCTGACATTCGTACACCCCGTTCCCCAATCACCGTATTATATCCTTCAGGAAAATCCTTAATAAACCGATGCGCGTTAGCGGCCTGAGCGGCACGAATAAGTCGCTCTTCATCAGCGTCAAGATGTCCATATGATAAATTTGCCGCTATAGTATCGTTGAAGAGAAGCGTCTCCTGTGTTACCAACCCTATCTTATCTCTAAGTGAATCGAGTGAAAGATCACGTACGTCTATACTGTCAATATGCACATTCCCGCTATCCGGATCATAAAACCTGGGAATCAAATTTACGAGAGTTGTCTTCCCTCCTCCGGACGGTCCGACAAGCGCGACGATCTCGCCCTTCTTTATCGTAAGGTTGATATTCTTCAACACGTAGTCTTTTCCCTCATCATATTTAAAGCTTATATTCTCGAAAACTAACGCGCGTTCAAACGACTTGAGTTCCACCGGTATCGGTTTTTCTTGTATTGTAACCGGGCCGTCAAGAATTTGGAATATTCGCTCTGACGCGGCAAGCGCCTGTTGGTTTATACCATAGACTGTGCTAAG
>CAYZXR010000027.1:1834-4800 GCA_964482475.1 uncultured Planctomycetia bacterium
TCTCATAGTCCTGCATATTAAATGATTTGACCAATTTAACACCGGCGATCGTCTCAAGAAGCATATTGTTTATATCCGCTATTTTTTCCTGTGATCTGCGGCTTATCTCACGTAACTTTTTCCCCATAGCCTTGACCGGGATCATGATCAAAGGAAAAATAACGGCACCTATCAAAATAATATTCCATGGAATACCAAAATATGCCTTCACGCCAATAAGCATAACCAGATAGACCATCATCTCTATCGGTTGATAAAATGTGTCCGCAACCCCGGACGATATAGCATCTCTAACCACAGCGGCGTCATGTGTGATTCTCGACATCAGAAGTCCTGTCGGATGATGCGAATAGAAATCCATTGACTGATCGAGCAACTTCCCATAAATCCTATTCTTGATATCCCTGATGACTCTCTGGCTCACAGCACTCATAAGATATGTCTGCATAAACATAAACAGACCCTTCAGCAAAAATACCACAACAACAGCAACCGTAAGAGTATATAATAGATGTAAAGGCTCCATTGCGTTAACACTGGCAACAGCATTAACTAAAAACTCGGGAGCGTTAACATTTGATGGGATGGCGATCTGTTTCCCTGATATAATAATATCAACTAGAGGTATTATCATCCCGATCGGAGAAGCTCCGAAAAGCGCGGAGAAGATCATACATATTATAGCCAGTATGAATATCCCCAAATGGGGCTTGATAAATCCTAGAAATTTGAAATAATCGTTCATAGCACATGATTCTAACATATACTGCTATTGTTGTCGAGAATATCCCTTGCCCGCACACAGCGATAGTGTTATAATCACAAAAAGTCAATAATCATTATGAGCAAACTACGTGTAGGAGTAATAGGAACCGGACATTTGGGCGTTTTTCACGCTAAAATGTATTTCGCGATCGAGAAAAAAGGAGGCATATCCTTAGTAGGGGTCTGTGACGTCCATAAGGCTCGTGCTAAAGAAGTTGCCAAGAAATACCATACAAAATATTTTACCGACTACCATATTATGTTGGATAATGTCGATGCTGTCAGTATTGTCGTCCCGACAAGCCTTCACCATGAAGTAGCGAAAGACTGCCTGGAAGCGGGAATTCACGTTTTGGTAGAAAAACCCATGACCAAAACACTCGAAGAAGCAGACGAGCTCATTCGTATCGCGGATGAAAAAGGCCTCATTGTCCAAGTTGGTCATATTGAAAGATTCAATTCCGCTGTGCGCGCCATCGAACCGTATCTCGAAAAACCCAGGTTTATTGAATGTCAGAGATTAGGTTCAACAAAAAAGAAAAAACGCATTAAGGATGTCGGAGTAGTTCTTGATCTCATGATCCATGATATCGATATAATACTCAGTCTTGTCCCGTCCAAAGTAAAACATATCGAAGCGTTCGGGCAAAGCACTATCTCGAATCATGAAGATGTCGCTAACGTTCGTCTTACCTTCGCGGATAATACGATCGCCGACATAACCGCCAGCCGTATAACGAACGAAGAAGTGCGCAAGCTTCGCATCTTCCAGGAACATTCATATATTTTATTGGACTACATGCATCATGAAGCCTTTCAGTTTCAAAAATCCGATAATTACTTAATAAAGAAAAAAATAAAAATCCGAAAAAAAGACGCATTAAAAGTTGAGTTGAAATCTTTTATCGACTGTGTCAAAAATAAAAAGAAACCTATCATTTCCGGCATCGAAGGCCGACAGGCCCTGCGCGTTGCCCTTGACATTCTCGACAAAATACACATGTAAACCAGATGAACACAACGGGCAACAATATCCTTATTATAACCGGTGAACCTTCCGGAGACATGCGCGGAGCTGAACTTCTAAAAGAACTTAAGCCTCTCGTCGGTAATATATCATTCTGGGGCATCGGAGGAGATCGTTTAGAAGCCGAAGGTCTTGAACTGATTGAACATGTCCGTAACCTTTCGATTGTCGGAGTATGGGAAGCCTTAAAAAGCATAGGCACAATAAGATCACAGTATAAAAAATGTGTAGAAAATATCCGCCGGAGGAAACCTACTGCCGTAATATTAGTGGACTATCCCGGATTCAATCTCCGCATAGCCAAGTATCTCCATAAACATAATATCCCGGTAATCTACTATATAATTCCACAAGTATGGGCGTGGGGGGAAGGACGCGTCACCCAACTCAAACGCTACACGGATAAAATTCTGGTTCTTTTTGAATTCGAAAAACGTTTTCTTCAAAAACATAATGTCGCCTCGGATTTTGTAGGGCATCCCATTGTAGACATAAAAGTTGATTTCACAACAAACTCAGAAAAACGTGAAGGGCTTACAGTGGCCCTCCTTCCGGGATCCCGTGCATCAGAAATTAAGAATTTATTTCCAGATATGCTCCGATCCGCCAGGATACTTCACACCTACTATAGCGGAAAAATAAACTTTATCGTTGCGGAGAATTCTAATTTAGATGGGGCATTGTATGGTGAACTGTTGTCAGGATATACTGACCTCACCATACGTCGCGTGAAGGACAATGCTCCTCAGGCCCTGGCAGACTCAGATTTCGCTCTTATCACATCGGGGACCGCTACACTTGAAGCTACCATAACCCAAACGCCGTCCCTTTTACTTTACAGAACCGCCCCCTTAACAGCGTTTTTATTCTATACCTTCTTGAACCTCCCTTATGTTGGACTGGTTAATATCATAGCTGGTAAGGAAGTCACGCCAGAACTGCTTCAGAAAGATGTTACACCTGAAAAAGTCTCTGAGAAAGCTCTGGAAATGTTGACTGATGAGCATCGTATGGAACAGGCCCGGAATGATCTTCAAAAAGTCAAAGAGTCACTTGGCAATGTTGGTGCCGCTAAAAGAACAGCTATATCAATAGCCGCTTTTCTTGATTCATTATCAGAAAGTGTTTAGTCACCTCGGATGAGGCTAATTGATTAGAATACTTTGATCGTAAT
>CAYZXR010000027.1:4900-6858 GCA_964482475.1 uncultured Planctomycetia bacterium
GGGATAAGTATTCCAAAGGATCTATTACTTTTATTCCAATTCGGCCTAAACGTTTTGTTATTTCTGTCAGAATAGAATAATCTTTTTTATTCTTGAGTGAACCAAGGATTTCACGGCTTCCTTTATCATATACCGCTTCCTTATGAATAACTTCCCTCTTAATTTTTCCCAGAAGTACGATGCGGCTTATCCTTTCCAGAAGCAGAAAGAAAACAACTCTTCCATATTGTCCAAATTTTACCCAATATATCTTTTCCGCTTCCTTCTCAAGGAGCGGAGACGTTATGCCCTTAACCGCGTAAACAACGACCTTTACACCGCTCTTTTTTGCGGAACGTAGAAATTCCAAAGGAAGTACTCCTCCGCCCGCGATTAAGCCGATTTTCTTCATTTTTCTTCCTTATCAATAATGCTGAACATTAAATCACCTTCGGCGACAACTTTCCCATCAACAGTCGCCTCACCATGTGTCTTAACGATATTGGCGCGAACAACTTTGACTATCTCTACGTTGAACACCAACTGATCTCCCGGAACAACCGGCTTGCGGAATTTTACATTGTTAATGGTCATAAAAAATGCTAGTTTTTCTTTCGCTCCAGCACCCATCATCGCAAGAATTCCACCCGCCTGAGCCATTGCTTCTATCATCAATACACCCGGCATAATGGGTTCCGCAGGAAAATGTCCCTGAAAAAATGATTCATTTATAGTCAGATTTTTTATGGCTTTGATCCATTTGCCTTCTTCATAATCAAGAACGCGGTCTATCAGAAGAAACGGATATCGATGCGGTATTAGATTCATTATTTCTTTAATTCTTATCTCTTTATTCCCCATTGCTACCCCTTTTGTTATCGCACTATCAAGTCCTCTAAAAGGATCAATTATCTCTCGTCTGTCCTTTGTTCGTCCGCGATATATCTTTCATATATTTTTCTGACCATCTTAGCGTTAAGCGCATGTCCTGATCTTTCCGCTGTTACCTTCCCTACGATCGGTACTCCAAGAAGATAAAGATCTCCGACAAGATCAAGTATTTTATGTCTCACCGGTTCGTTCGGAAAGCGCAGTGTCGTCCCGACTGGTCCATCATCATCCATGACCAGCGTATTTTCCATCGTAGCGCCTTGACCGAAACCGGCGGCAAGAAGAGCCTCCGCTTCTTTCTTGAGACAGAAAGTCCGTGCTGGAGCTATTTCCCTCTCAAAAGAATCTCCGTTAAGTTCTATCTCAAACGCTTCCTTACCAATAGACGGACAATCATAATCAATGTGGTATAAAATGCTGAATTTTTCTGCCGGAACAATAGAGAGCGTGGACATGCCATCTTTAACAGACAGCGGTTCATCAATCTTGATAATATGTCTAGTTTCTTCCTGCTCTTTCACTCCGGCTTCTTTTAAAACGTTTAGAAATCCGGATGCGCTTCCGTCAAGCGCGGGAAGTTCCTCACCATGAATTTCAACAATGATATTGTCGATTTCAAGACCCCACAAAGCCGCGAGAAAATGTTCTACTGTCTGGATTGATGCTCCATTAATCCCAATCGTACTTCGTCTAGCCGGACCATCTGTGATTACCGCCTCTCCGATGCGAATCGGATCACAAGAAGGCAGATCGCTTCTCAAAAAGACGATTCCGCTTCCGGGGCTGGACGGCTTACAGACTACTTCGATATTCTCCCCACCCTGAAGAGCGCGTCCGCGAAAACGGATCTCTTTACTTATAGTTTTTTGATTAGACAGTGCGGTCATATTAAAAACAGGAAGTTACTGGCTCCCCACCATCTATTTTTTGTTTAGTCTGGCAACCACCTGATCAGTAAGATCATCTTGTTTCTGCGAATACATAATGTTTCTGGAATCAAAAACATAAGTGTACTTATCTCGTGCGCCTATGTCTTCGACTATTTTTTGAATATCCCCTATAACTACACGAAACATTTCATTCTTTTT
>CAYZXR010000027.1:6958-8435 GCA_964482475.1 uncultured Planctomycetia bacterium
AAAAGTTTTGTTCATTTTACTCATAATCTTCCCCTTCGTTAGTTTTATTTATTAAAGCTTAATTATCTTTATAACTTATACTAGAACCCGTGACTTACACTGAAATAGAATCTTCCTTCTTTCTTTTCTCCGTAATTATCACTCAGCGGGTAGCCCCAGTCTAGCTTGATCGGACCGATCGGTGTTTTAACTCTAATGCCGATGCCGGCACCCTGCTTAAGTCCGTTTTCCTTAAAAAATTCAGTTGAGATCATATTGGTAGCGCTGTCCCACACATTTCCCACATCATAGAACACCGCGCCTTTCATTACACCCTTGTAAATCGGAAATACTATTTCTGCCGTAGCTAGCAACATCGCTTCGCCACCTATCGGCTCCCCGAGTCCACCACCGCTTGTCTTATCTCTTGGCCCCACAGCTCTTTCCTCATATCCACGAATAGTTGTAGCACCACCGGCAAAAAACCTTTCATAGATCGGAATCTCATCCGTATTTCCATAGTTCTCGGCTATTCCCACCGAACCTCGTAATTCAAGAACAACACTTTTTATTATACTATGATAATAGTTACCGTTGATCCAGCCTTTTACAAAAGTTTTGTCGGCCCCCAAAAAACCACCGGCATTCTGCGCGGTAAACCCTACAAAATACCCTTTAGTCGGGGAATACTTATTATCTCGCCTGTCATAATTCATGTTTAGCGTCAGACGACTGATCAAGTTTTCTCCGCGCTCTCTTTCTAATGCCGGACCTGGATCATCAGGAAGATTTGAGATCTTTACTTCTTCAAGATTATATACAAGACCTGCCGCGAGATATTCAGCAAGCTCTTTCCCTAGTCTCAAACTTCCACCCGTTCGTCTCTCATCGTAGCCATAGCCAGTCAAACTTGTTCTGTTGTGTTCCTCGCGGTATAGATCAAATCCAAAAAGGTATGGAAAGTCAAATATCCACGGATCTGTCCAGTTTACGAAATAATTCTGTCGTGCCGATCCTGCCTCTGCCCTAACCGTTAAGTCTTGTCCAGCACCGGTGAATGTCGGGAAATCTAAAATGTCAAAGTTTCTTTGCCTAATCTGCACAAACCCGATAAACGCGTCTATCGAGCTATACCCGCCACCGAAAGAAAATTCTCCGGTTTTAGTTTCTTTAACCATAACGTTAAGATCTTTTACATCCGGATCCCTAGTAGGAACGGTTTCAAAATACACATCCTCGAAATATCCAAGGTTGTATATCCTTTCTTTACTACGGCGCAAATATTTTCCATCATATTTTTCTCCGGGATATAATTTTACCTCTCGCCGGATAACCTGGCCTCTAGTCTTAGTATTCCCTATGATGTTAACCTTGCCGACATGAATAACATTGTGAGCCTGAATTTCGTAACTCAGATCCATTCTACCGTCCGTAGGATTGTATCTATGCTGCAGATCTACATCCGCGTCCATGTACCCGTTGTCGTAATAAAACATCC
>CAYZXR010000027.1:8535-13958 GCA_964482475.1 uncultured Planctomycetia bacterium
ATCTGACTGGAATTTATCTTCATCAAAGGCACCCTTTTGAATAAACCAAAAAGCTGTTTTTGTTGCCATAAGTTTCTTGATCCTAGCATCAGGAAAACTCATGTTTCCTTCTATCTCTATAGATTTAACCTTCAGCGTTCTGCCTTCATTGATAACAAAGACCACTTTGGCCTTATCGCCGGTATCACTGATATCAACTTCGTAGTCGACAGCAATACGATAGTACCCTTCTTCAACATAAAGCCCCTTAATAGCGGCCACATCCTGGGAAAGAAGATTAAAATCTACAAGATCACCCATTTTGGTGGATATTTTCTTTTCGAGCTTTCCACTCTTTAAATGTGTATTCCCCCGAAATTCTATCCCGGTAATAATGGGTTTTTCAACTACAGTAAAAACAACTATTACGCCATCAGAGTGTTCTTCCACTTCAATAAAAACATCACTGAAATAACCCATTGCGTACAATCTCTTTAACTCCTTGTTGAGAGCAGACTCCTCAAATACATCACCAGGTTTTATTTTCAACCGGTTAATTATCGTCACTGTGCTAATCGAATAATTCCCTTTTATCCGGATATCCACTATTTGCTTGTCTTGTGACGAAGCACTCTGTGCTCCGCCAACAATGGGACAGCATGTCGTGAAAAACAACGATAGGATAACAATAAGCATCGAAAGTTTGTTCTTCATTAAAACCCTTCCTCCTGCTCCAGCCTGGAAAGATTGCTGAATTTGGTATATTCTTTTAAAAATGCCATTTTAATCGTGCCCGTTGGACCATTCCTCTGTTTCGCGACTATCACTTCCGCCACGCCAGTGTTTTCTTCTGTGGGATTATAGTATTCCTCCCTGAATAACAACATAACTATATCAGCATCTTGCTCTATCGCCCCGGATTCCCTAAGATCGGAAAGACGTGGCCTGTGATCTTCTCTCTGCTCAGCGGCTCGAGAAAGCTGACTAATAGCTATTATCGGAATGCTTAATTCTCTTGCCAGCGCTTTAATAGATCTGGATATTTCTGATATTTCCTGCTGCCGGCTCTCGCTCCTATAAGATCCCCTCATAAGCTGAAGATAATCGATGATTACCATCTGAATATCATGTTTTGCTTTCAGTCTGCGACATTTTGCCCTGAGCTCAAGCGCTGATATACTGGGAGTATCATCAATGAAAATAGGTGCTTCCGAAAGTTTTTGCGCGGCATCAACCAGCTTGGGCCAATCTGTTTGAGACAAAAATCCGGTTCTCACCTTATGCGCGTTAACATGAGCAATTGAACAAAGCATTCTCTGCGCAAGCTGTTCTTTAGACATTTCCAGGCTAAAAAGCGCGCAAGAGGTTTTACCGGTAATTCCGGCATGTTCAACCATCGAAGTTGCCAGCGCACTCTTTCCCATGGAAGGACGTCCAGCGACAATTATTAAATCCGAGGGCTGTAACCCAGCGGTCATTATGTCAAGATCATGAAAACCAGTAGCAACACCGGTAATGTTTTCTTTCCTCTGATATAACTTGTCAATCCTGTCGATACTTTCCTTGACAACGTCTTTTATCCCGACTATTGCGTTTCCCCGTTTTTTCGCGGACGTAATGTCAAAGATCACCTCTTCAGCCTTGTCCAATATTTCTTCTACACGACTGGATGAATCATAACTTTCGGCAACAATACTCGTTGCGGCGTTTATAAGCGTCCGCAACATGTATTTCTCCTGTACGATCCTCGCGTAATGTTCTATATTCGCGGCTGTTGGAATACTATTCGCCAGTTCGGTTATATGCGCGGATCCTCCGACTTTATCGAGAATGTTCCTCTTTTTCAATTCTTCGACAATAGTGACAATGTCAACACCTTCGTTTTCATCATAAAGCTTAACTATTGCTTGGAAAATATTGCGATTGGCTTCTGAATAAAAAGAACTTTCGTCAAGAAGCTCTATGGACTTGGATATAGCTTCTTTATCGAGCAGCATCGACCCGAGGACCGCTGTTTCGGCCTCGGCGTTCTGCGGGGGTACTTTGTGGACAACTTCTTCTGGACTCATGCGATATCGGTGACAATAAACGACCCTGTTATTTTTTTACGACCCAAACTCTGGCCTGTGCTTTAACTTCCGCGTGTAGCTTAATATCAACTTTGTATACTCCAAGAGCTTTAATGGGCTCTTCAAGATCAATCTTTCTTTTATCGATCTCAATGCCTTCATCTTTCAGACTCTCCGCTATCATGTCTGAAGTAACAGCTCCAAAAAGCTTTTCTTCTTCGCCGGCTTCCATAGTGATAGTGCAGGAGAGTGCGTTTATCTTTTCGGCTAGCTGCTCGCATTCTGCCTTTATTTGTTCCTCTATGCGTGCTTGCTTTTTCTTCTTCTGCGCCAGTACACGCAAAGCACTCGGGGTAGCTTGCATTGCGATTTTTTGAGGAATAAGATAATTGCGGGCATACCCGTCTTTCACCTTTACCTCATCACCTAGCATTCCTAGACCTTTAACGTCTTGTATAAGAACTACGTTCACGTTGCGCTCCTTGCTTTACTTTGACAAACGGTAAAAGTCCCGCTATCCGGGCTCTCTTTATCCGGTTGGCTATCAATCGTTGATGTTTCTGACAACATCCCGAGATCCTTGAAGGGACTATCTTCCCTCTGTCTGAGATGAATTTCCCCAAGAACTCAGCATCTTTGTAGTCTACGGTTTCAATCTTACCCTTACACAACCTACACGGTCGTTTTTTAAAGACTTTTCTTGTTGTAGTTTTTTTCTTCAGCATTTTACCACTCACCTGTTAGTTAAAAGGGGATCTCCGATTCATCACTTGTTTCTCGTGTCCCCGTGTTAAAACCATTTTCAGCGTCAAGGTCAACGCTATCCACATTTCTAACGCTAGTTTCGTTAGGCGTTGTTGCCGGCTTGTCCCCCCGAGCCCCTAGAAACTGTACGTTTACCGCAATAACCTCTAACGTGTTCTTCTTTTGGCCGTCTTGCCCTTCCCACGAACGCGACTGAAGTCTACCCTCAACTAAGACAGCTCTTCCTTTAGCAAGGTACTCACCACATACTTCGGCCATCTTACCCCAAACAACAACCCTTATGAACGAAGCATCTTCCTTTCGTTCACCAGCCTTGTCTTTATATGTACGATTCACAGCTACGGTGAAATTCGCGACAGCGGCACCACTTGGAACATACCTCAATTCCGGATCCCGTGTAAGATTTCCCATAATAAGAACTTTATTCAAACTCGCAGCCATTTTGACTCCCTTTTTTGCAAACCTCTTAAACCTTACGTTACCTCACGCAACTACTTGACTATGCGCTAATAACGTCTATGATCGTGCGCAAAATATCCGTATTTATATTACATAAACGTGTTATCTTTTCGACGGCTAAGGGTTCGGCTTTAAACGTAAGTTCGTAATAGCCTCCCTCAGCTTTCTTATTCATGGGATAGGCCAACCTTTTTTTCACAGTTGCTTTCTCCTCGACCACGCTTCCGGTATTCGCAGTGATAATCGTCTTGATGTCATTCTCTATCGCTTCCGTTCCGTCTTCTTTAGCAACATCGACAATAAATAGCGCGGAATAAGTTCTTGTTTTTTCCATGTTTTTCCCCATACTTGCTTGTTTGTTGATCAGATTCATCGATTAATCTATACCCAAATCTGAATATCCTATCTCTTCTAAATTCGTCCACAAACTATGCTATTTTTTTGCCTTCAAAGGCACTATTTAAGCACGTTGAATGGGTAAGATAATAACACACATGTTGTTTTATCGCAACCACTTTCCGTTATCAAGTGCCAGGTTTTTAGTTTCTGGTTTCTGGTTTTCAGTGTGCCTGCTGGGGGCTAATTACCAAAAACTAACAACCAACAACTATTTCGCCTCTAGCCTCTTGCCTTTTGCCTTTTCTGATAGCTGGCAGCTGAGGGCTGATAGCTTAATTATACTGATTCATCGCCTCTTTAACACCTTTTTCGATCCAGGTCTCAATACACCCTACAGATTTCTCTATCGCATTCCCCAGCAAGGCTTTATCTTCTCGGGCAAATGCAGAAAGTACATATTTAGCTTTATCCTCTGGCATGTCAGCAACCCCGACCCCTACCCTGAGCCTGCTATATTCAGCACCAAGCTTCCCGATGATCGATTGCAGACCATTATGTCCGCCAGCTGACCCTTTCTCTCTGATCCTGATAACTCCGATCGGAAAGTTGTAATCATCGCTTACTACAAGTAAATCTTCCAAGTCCGACAATCGAGAAGAACAAATGGCTTCTACCGGACCACCTGAAAGATTCATATAGGTCAAGGGTTTGAATAGTATAACTTCCTCACCTAAAACCCTGCCAATGCCGTAAACTCCTTGAAACCCTTTCGTTCGGATGCGCAACCCGTGCTTTTCAGCAAATTCATCCAGAACACGAAAACCTACATTATGTTTTGTTCGCCTATACCTGAATCCCGGGTTTCCAAGGCCGACAATGATCTTGCTCAAGCACCCTCCTCTTTAGCAGGCTCTTCAGCCTTCTCAGCAGCGGCACCTTCCTCTTCTTCCTTCTTGCCTTTCTTTATCAGTTCCGGTTCTTCGCCTTCAACCGCTTCTAAGTCTTCTTCAACAGCTTCCTCTTCAACATGCGGCGCGTTTACTCCTACCACAAGCTGTTCGACATCATCAATAATTGTTACTGCCTCCGGCACATCAACAAGATCCTTAACATGGACACCATCACCTATATTAAGCTCCTCAATGTGTACTTCAACCTGCTCCGGAACATCCATGGCCTTACACTCCACTTCTATTTCCCAAAGCGCCTGATTTAATACTCCGCCTTCTGTCACACCAACGGCCTCACCTTTAAGAGTGACTGGAACTTTCACCCTTATGATGTCGGTAAGAGTTATTTCGTGAAAATCAACATGGATAACCGTGTCACGAAGTGGATCGAACTGTAACTCGTGCGCAATAACAGTTTTTTTTGATCCATCCGCAATGTCAAGTGTGATAATTGCGTTTTCCCCGGCTTCAGTGTGAAGCGCCTGCCATAGCTCTTTCCTGTTCATTGCGATAGAAAGAGCTTTTTTGCCACCCTTGTAAACAACGCCCGGGATAATCCCTTCTCTTCTTATCTTCTTACAATCATTCTTTCCTCTTTCTTCTCGCACGGAAACTTTCATTATAATCTTTTCCATCTATTTCTCCTTTAATGAGACTAGGGTTTCAGAAGACACAGTCGCAATGAAACCCTTAGTCGAATTTAGAATAACGCGCTTATCGTTTCTTCACCATGTATCCTCTTTATAGCTTCTCCCATAAGAGGAGCTACAGTCAATTGGACAATATTATCCATTTTCTTCCCATCTGTCAATGGTATCGTATCCGTTACCACAAGTTCCTTTATATCCGCGCCTTTTAATCT
>CAYZXR010000028.1:0-13152 GCA_964482475.1 uncultured Planctomycetia bacterium
CTTCATTGGATCAAATACCTCATAGATTGTTTTTTACAAAGTGTACACCATTTTTAAAAATATGCAACCCGATCCCTGATCTTGCCACCTTACCGGTAAGTCGCTGCCAATGTGGATGTTGTGTATAGGTCACATATCGCTCCGGATGTGGCATCATTCCCAATATTCTGCCTGTAGCATCCGTTATTCCTGCTATGTCCTCTATTGAACCATTTGGATTACCCGGATATCCGGTCGATGTTCCATCGGATGACGCGTATCGGAAAACGATCTGTCCGTTCTTTTCTAGAGCTTTAAGAACGGCCTTATTTTTAGGTATGAATTTACCCTCACCGTGAGCAACCGGCAAATAAATAACCTCGGGGAGGTCTTTTGTCCAGACACAATGACCTTTTCCCTCAATCTGCTTTTCCTTTTTTAAGTGTATCCATCGATCTTCAAACTTACCTGAATTATTAAGACCAAGAGTGGCCTCGATCGGGGCATTCGTTCTAGTAGAAAGGTTTTTTGTATTCGGGAGAAGTCCCATTTTAACCAATACCTGAAAACCATTACATATGCCAATTATCAATTTACCTGCTTTTATAAAGCGTGAAAGTTCAGATTTGAGACTATTATTCAGCTCGTTCGCGAGAACCTTCCCACTAGCAATATCGTCACCATAGGTAAACCCTCCGGGTATTGCCAATATTTGATAATCATCAAGCGCGGACTTCTTCTTCATCAACGCGTTTATGTGCAGGCTATCCACCTGGGAACCAGCCAGTTTAAAAGCATGAGCTGTTTCCATATCACAATTAGTACCCGCCGTGCGTAATATCAATGTTTTAACTTTTTTCATGCATTACCTTTCCTATCGGTGCTTTCCACGCGTTTTTTAGTTTTTGAACCCCTGCGCGAATGACAGTTTTTTCATCTATTCCGGTAACCGTCAACTTGCCGCTATCGGTTACCTTACCAATAAGGCCTATCGGCATGTCTTTCATCGCTTTTTCGAATGCTTTCTTGTTCTCAGGCTGTATCTCTACAACAAACCTTGAATTTGACTCTGAAAAGAGCAATATATCATCTCTTTTAGCCGTTCTGACGTGTGGCAATCTCTTAAGTGATACCAACGCTCCAAGTCTGCCCCCTACCAGCATTTCAGCAAGGGAAACAGCCAGCCCGCCGTCTGAGGCGTCATGGGCGGACCTTACCATACCCTGTTGGATAGCTTTCGATAGTCTTTTCATCAATTTGAAAGAATGAACAGGATCTACGCGGGGAACAGCACCGCTTTTTGTACCTTTTTCAAGAAAATAGCGTGATCCACCAAGCTCGTTATGTGTCTTGCCCAGAACATAAATAAGGTTACCTTCGGCTTTCATGTCTGATGATACAGTTTTTCGCACATCATCTACGACGCTAACGGCTGAGATAAGAAGCGTAGCTGGAATAGATACTGTCCCCTTCCCTGTATTAAACTCATTATTCAGGCTATCTTTCCCTGATATAAACGGTGTACCATAGACTTTCGCCATATCATAACAGGCCTGTGAAGCACGAACAAGCCCACCTAATTGAAGTGGTTTTTCGGTATTTCCCCAGCAAAAATTATCCAGAAGAGCGGTTCTTTCGAGATTTCCGCCGGTGACAGTTATTTGCCTGAGCGCCTCATCTATCGCACTGGCAGCCATCCAATACGGATCGATATCTCCATAACAGGGGTTTATGCCGTTAGATATCGCTATACCTTTATTACTCGTAAGGATAGGTCTAACTATCGACGCATCTGATGGTCCATCGTTTTCTATTCCAACAAGGGGTTTTAGAACGCTTCCACCTTGTACTTCGTGGTCATATTGCCTGATGATCCATTCTTTACTACAAATGTTCCAGCTTGCCAGTATTTTCAATAAATCGCCCGTCAGGTCTTTTTTCTGTTTGAAAGGAACTTTTTTGTTTTCCGGTTTCGCTTTCCAAACAGCTTTTCTCACTGACCGCGGCAGGCCATCGTGCAAAAAAGACATGCTAAGATCGGCAACCTTGTGCTTTTTATAAAAAATGCGTAATTTTTTATCATTGGTGAATTTACCAATTACTACCGCTTCAACATTTTCACTTTCGAAAACATTCAAAAGCTTTCTAAGATTTTTAGGCTTGACCGACAGCACCATTCGTTCCTGTGCTTCCGATACCCATATTTCCCAGGGTTTGAGTCCTTCATATTTAAGGGGCGCTTTTTCAATATGTACTTCCGCTCCTGTTTCTTCTCCCATTTCACCAACCGCGCTTGAAAAACCACCGGCACCACAATCGGTTAGAGCTGTATACAAGTCTAGATCTCTCGCTTTAATTAATGTATCAACTATCTTCTTTTCTGTAATAGGATTTCCTATCTGTACCGCGGTTGAAGAGATACTTTCTGACTCCGCCGTAAGTTCCGCCGAAGAAAACGTGGCGCCATGTATACCATCTCTTCCTGTTCTCCCACCAACGGCAACAATAAGTTCACCTGGCGAGACTTTTTTTGAAGAAAACTTTCCGGGGAGTATGCCCACGTTACCGCAAAAAACAAGTGGATTACCTGTGTATCTTTCATCAAAACACACCGCGCCGTTCACTGTGGGGATGCCCATTTTATTACCGTAATCCCGCACACCTGAAACCACACCCTTCATAACCCTTCTTGGATGAAGGGCTCCTTTTGGAACCGAAGAGACCGCCGCGTCGGGTATACCAAAACAAAAAACATCTGTATTCGCGACTGGTTTCGCTCCGCGCCCCGTGCCCATAGTATCTCTAAGTACACCGCCTATCCCGGTTTCCGCTCCACCGTACGGCTCTAACGCTGAAGGATGATTATGCGTTTCAACCTTGAAACAGATATTGTTCTTGGAATCGAACTTGATGATTCCCGCGTTATCCTTAAATACAGAAACGCACCACGGTTTTTTCAACTCCCTCGTAACCCTCATCACCGTATCTTTAAGCAGATTTTTTATAAGTTTGCCGTTATACAGAATATCCCCCATCATGGTCTTATGGTTACAATGTTCACTCCATGTTTGGGCAATTGTTTCAAGCTCACATTCAGAAGGATTTCTTCGAAGCTTACGGAAGTGTGCCTGTATCTCTTTCATCTCAACCAAACTCAGATAAAGCTGTCCTTCGATACTAAGCTTTTTTAAAGATTTATCTGTAGCGTCAATAATATCGACAACAACAGGTTGAAATTGATATGGTTCAAGTTCTTTTGGAGGCTCGTCCTCGACTACCACATGCTGAACAATCTTGTTGTAGAGAAGCTTGTCGGCAATAGTCTTAAGTTGTTTTTTTGTGAGCTTTCCGGTTATTGCATATTTCTTAGACGTGCTAACACGAACATTCCGGACACCCATATCTTCAATAGCTTTGGTGGTACTCTCTTGAACGGGATCCATGACACCGGGATTATAGGCAATCTCTATAATATGGACACCGCGCGTCTTTTTTGAGTAAAAAGACCCGGGAAACGCCGATTCCTGGGCTATTTTGTCAGCCAGCAGATCATTTGCTATTAACTTTATTTGCTCCCTGGAAACAGACCCGCGCAAGGTGTAAACCTCGATGTATTCCACATCTTTGACACCTTTTACACCTATGTCACGAATGTCTTTTTTTAGTCCTTCGGCGACAGCATCAAAAATGCCTTTTTTGTGTCTTATTTCAATCCGTATCTTTTTCATTGATCCCTTACTTTCCTATTCCCACTCAATAGTACTTGGTGGTTTAGAGCTGATATCATAGACTACACGATTAACTCCCTCTACACGGTTTATTATCGCGTTTGACATTTCCCCGAGAACTTCATATGGAACTCGAGCCCAATCCGCGGTCATTCCATCGGTACTTGTGACGGCTCTAATCACCGCCGTATTTTCATAAGTTCGCATATCCCCCATTACTCCAACACTTTTTACCGGAAGTAACACCCCAAATATCTGCCAGGTGTTTTTATATACCCCGCTTTTCTTGGCTATATCTATAATGATCCAATCTACCTCTCGAAGCATATCCGCTTTTTCTTTGTTCACCGGTCCAAGCATTCGTACTGCCAATCCGGGTCCCGGAAACGGATGACGCTGTGTGAGTTCATCCGCAAGTCCTAATTCCTTACCAACCTCGCGCACCTCATCCTTGAAGAGATCCTTTAACGGCTCTACAAGCTTAAGCCCCATTTTTTTAGGAAGACCTCCAACATTGTGATGTGATTTAATAGTTTTGCTGGGTCCTCCAAAAAATGATCTGGATTCAATAATGTCCGGATAAAGCGTGCCCTGCGAAAGAAACTCGACATTCTTTATTTTTTTAGCACTCGCGTTAAACACATCTATAAAGACTTTTCCAATAATCTTTCGTTTTCTCTCCGGAGACGAGACACCCTTTAAAGCATCAAGAAATCTCTTCTCGGCGTCAATAACTGTAAGGTTCATTTTGAAGTTTTTTGTGATCAGCTTCCTAACTTTTTCTCTTTCACCTTTTCTTAAAAGACCATTATCCACAAAAATACAATATAGTTTTTTGCCAATAGCTTGCTGAAGCAACGCGGCACATACGGTAGAATCCACCCCTCCCGATAGACCCAATATAACCTTTTTATCGCCGACCTGTTCGCGAATATCTTCCACTTTCCTCTTTATAAAGGATTTCATCGTCCATGTTTTCCTACATCGGCAAATATCGAAAAGAAAATTCTTTAATATTTTCCCACCATTTTCGGTATGAACAACTTCCGGGTGAAACTGTACTCCGTATATTTTTTTCTCGGGATGAACTATCGCTACGTTCTTCGTGTTAGAACTACCAGCAATTGAATGAAATCCCGAAGGAAGTATCGCGACTTTATCACGATGACTCATCCACGTGACACCTTCTGGGGAAATCCCTTTAAAAAGTGAATTTCTTCGGTCAAATTTAACAATCGTACGTCCGTATTCTCTTTTTCCGCTTTTTCTAATCGTTCCACCGGAAAGTTTTCCGGCAAGCTGCATACCATAGCAAATGCCCAAAATTGGAATACCCAATGAAAATACCTTTTTATCAAAAGTCGGAGCACCCTTATCATAAACACTGGAAGGACCACCCGAAAAAATTATTCCGCGGGGATTCATTTCTTTTATCTTGTTTATAGAAATACCAGGAGGAACGACAACCGAGTGAACCTTATTCTCACGTATACGCCGCGCGATAAGCTGTACGTATTGTGACCCGAAATCGATAATCAGAACGTCTTGTTGTTGGCTCATGCTCCCTCTTTCGTGTATTTTTTCCAAGTATCCTTTAGGTCCGCATTATTGACCCAGCCTAACAAATATTCTGTCATTTCCGCGCCTGTCGCTCCATTGTCACGACCCGTCATGACCAATTTCTTCTCAAATTGCCCACAGATTTCAAGCGCCATATCAAGCAGATCGGCTTTTTCCACGAACCCTATATGCCTTAAAAGCATCGCTGTGGCCCTGATCATTGAGAATGGGTCAGCGTATATATCACGTCCTTCTGTCACCATTCTCGGGGCACTGCCGTGTATTGCCTCGAACATTGCCCATTTTTTGCCGATATTGGCACTTCCTGCCGTACCAACACCTCCCTGCATTTCCGCGGCTTCATCGGTTAGAATATCTCCGTAAAGATTAGGCAGGACCATAACCTGAAACTCTTTACGTCTAGCGGGATCAAGCAGCTTAGCGGTCATAATGTCTATGTACCATTCGTCGCTTTTAATGCCATACTCCTTGTATTCCTCGGCAATACGCTTGGCAACGCGCGAAAAACGCCCGTCCGTTGTCTTTACAACATTTGCCTTCGTAACGACTGTAACACGCTTCAAATCGTTCTCTTTCGCATATTCAAATGCCATTCGAATAATACGTTCGGCACCCTGTTCTGTTATAACTTTAAAATCCACACTAAGGTCTTCGGTGACATCTAAACCGCGAGATCCAAGAATATACGCGCCTTCTGTATTCTCCCTGAAAAATATCCAGTTTACCCCTTCCGAGGGAATTTTCACAGGCCGCACATTAGCAAAAAGATCAAGCTCACGCCTCATTGCCACATTCGCGCTTTCAATGTTTGGCCACTGGTCACCGGTCTGAGGAGTTGTTGTGGGCCCCTTAAGCACTACGTGACACTGCTTAATGGCCTCCAGCACATCATCTGGGATAGCTTTTTTATGTTCCGCTCGATTCTCTATGGTTAGTCCCAAAATATCACGAAATTCGACATGGCCTTCCTCACTTTCGGCGACAAGCATGTGCTCCAAAACACGCCGGGCATGCTTTGATATCTCAATACCTATTCCGTCTCCCGGACAAACACCTACAATTATCGGATTTAATTTCTTATAGTCTGTCCATGTATCTTCCTTTTTCATCCTTTCGACTCGTTCAAGCTGTTCCGTGAGAATGCCCGCAAAATGTTCTTTAGCCTTTTCGATCGCCTCGTTATTAGTGTTCACTAATACTCCTTCCTAAAGTTTTTATACAATAAATAGACTTTTCGTTGAAAAGTCTGGATCAGTCGTAAGGTTTACTCCCAGCATTCTCAACCCTGCCTCATCTCCCGGTGTAGGAATATGAGTCATATGCACTTCACATCCCTTAAGTCCCTTCAGCTTGTCCAGCGCCAGTTGAACAGTCGGATTAGTCGCCGTACTAATGCTTAAAGCTATCATGATTTCTTCAAGATCAAGACTTACAGATTTTGTTTTCAAAATATCTGACTTAAGGTGTCCTATCGAATTAATTACATCCGGAGATAAGAGATGTATTTTGTCCGGTATCTCCGCCAGAATCTTAATGGCATTCAGAATAAGGCTTGATGATGCGTGCATCAGCGGGGAATTTTTCCCCGTTACTATGACGCCATCCGGCAATTCTATTGCCGCGCCGCAAAATACGCCCTTATTGCCTTGTTTTGCTTCCTTTGCGTCCGCAGCCGCCTTACGTGCCGGTTGAACAACCACTCGATCTTCTGGGGAAAGTTTCATTTCCTCCATTAAAAGCTCTACTCTTTGCACAGTATCTTTATCTACAAACCCCATTAAAAACTCACAGGAACTCCTAAAATATCTTCGGATAATTTCCTGATTTGACGCATCCTTCACTGCCGCGTCGTCTACGATACCGAATCCGGCTCTATTTACACCCATATCCGTCGGGGATTGATATATCGATTCGGCGCCGGTTATTTTTTCCAGTATCCTCTTAAGTACGGGAAAAACTTCCATATCGCGATTGTAATTTATGGCCTTCTCATTGTAGGCATCCAGATGAAAAGAATCTATCAGATTAAAGTCTTTCAGGTCTGCGGTCGCGGCTTCATAAGCCACGTTCACCGGATGTTTCAGAGGAATACTCCATATTGGAAACGTTTCGAACTTAGAATACCCCGCGGTAACCCCACCTTTATGTTCATGATAAAGCTGTGAAAGACATGTTGCAAGCTTGCCGCTTCCGGGACCGGGTCCCGTAACAATAACAAGCGGCTTCGTTGTTTTAATGTGAGGATTAGCGCCATACCCGTCATCGCTTACGATCAGATCCACATTTGTGGGATAGCCTTTCGTAAAACCATGTGTATAAACAGTAACTCCGCGCCTTTCCAGCTTATTCTTAAATATTCTAGCTGATGGCTGGTTCTCGAATCGTGTTATTACCACAGCAGTTACCTCTATTTCCCAGTCGCGCAGGTCATCAATAAGCTTAAGAGCATCGACATCATAAGTGATCCCAAAATCCGCTCGTACTTTTCGCCTCTCTATATCACCCGCATAAATACAAAGCAATATGTCGGCATCGTCTTTCAATTGTTGAAGCAATCTCATTTTTACATTTGGGTCAAATCCGGGCAAAACACGAGACGCGTGGTAATCAAAAATAATCTTTCCGCCAAATTCGAGATACAACTTGCCATCGGATTTCTCTACTCTTTCTAAAATGGAGGCAGTCTGTTCTTTTAGATATTTTTCGTTATCAAATCCGATTCTTACTGGCATGCGAAAGTTCCCTTCTTGTTGTAAAGCCGTTAGAGACGTCTTGTGATTACGCAACTTGAATTATTATAACCATACGTGTAAATATTGCAACTGAATAATGGGAAATTTCGGATCGTGAATGATGAATCATGAATGGAAAATCATCCGTCTTAATGACGCGCAAATACTGTTGACAAAATTTCATTTCCATGTAAACTCTTTACAACTGTACTTGTTAATGATTATAGTCAGTTTTAAATACTAAGTGCATAAACTCGATTTATCAGAGGAAGAATGGCCCTGTTGGCCGAAGGTTTCACCCCTATATGGCATTAAAAACACAACATATCAGCAAATACTTAGCCATATGCGCACTAATGGTGGCATTTATCGCTATCTCTTCCCCTGCTTACGCGCAAAGAAATCAAGCCGACCGTGACATCCGAAGCGAAGTGACCGAAAAATTGGAAAAGATCCCAGAGCCCGCACCAAAAATAAAGGAAAAGGAAGAAAAAGTTGTACCGATCGGCCCGAAAATATTCATATCGAAAGTAGAACTTGTCGGAGTTGAAAGCTTCAACCCAGATGTCTTTCAACCTATAATAAAGAAGTATGAGAATCGCGAGGTAACAAAAAACGAACTCGACATGCTTGCCCGGCAGGTACAGCGGGACTATCTGAAACGCGGTGTTATCTCCGCCTGCTATATACCGAAACAAGATGTAAAGGATGGTGTTCTAACACTGCGTGTTGTCGAAGCCAAAATGGGTGAGCTTGTAATACGTGAGCATGATTACTTTGACAGTGATAGACTCAAAAGCTATTGGCCAATTCGCGCCGGAAAAACTCTTCGATACGATGAAATGTCCCGCAGCTTACAGATTATGAATTCAAATCCGGATCGAGAGCTAAAGGCGACTCTCTCTGCCGGAAAAAAGCCGCAGACTACTGACGTTATACTTGATGTTTTTAGTCAATTCCCTTTTCACGTTACGGCCGCTATCGACACCGAAGGTGACCCTAACACAGGAAAGGTCCGTAAAACTATTGGGTTCAGGGATAATAATTTTTTGTTTTCCGATGACATTTTAATCGCTGGCTACTCGTACGGAACATCTTTCAGCAATATCTATTTCTATCATCGTGTACCAATTACAAATTTCGGAACAACAATGATGTACGGGTACAGCTACAGCAAGTCCTCTCCGAAAAAAGATCAGGCGTATCTCGGATTGACCAGCCTGTCTCAAAACTCGAGCATCTTCTTCTACCAGGATTTTTATCACAAAAATCAATACATAGGCGATTTTCATCTTGGACTTGACGCAAAGGATAAAACTGTAAAGGTCATTAACGGTGTAGTAAACCGTGATCGACTTAGAATAATTCGATTCGGTTCAAAATTCAGGGTTGTTGCCTGGGGCGGCGTGTCATACCTCGCCCCTGAGATATCGCAGGGCATAAACGGTTTGGGTGCTCGAAGAAAAAATATCCTTTCCTCCAGAAAGCCCGGTGTCAATGACGGCATCGAAAACACCTTTACCATTTTTAAAATGAATGCTTCACACAAACACCGACTACCTTTAGACATGCAGCTCAGTTGGGATTTCAAAAGTCAGGTATCATCTGAAAAACTTGCTTCGCAGGAAGAGTTTTCAATCGGAGGTATAAACTCTGTACGGGGATATCCTTCAGGCGATTTTTCAGCGGATGACGCGTTTCAATCAAGACTTGAATTACTATTTCCCGCTTTCTTTATCCCCAAAAAACTAAAAATACCTTATGGGGCCAACCCTATCAGAAATGAAATCACCGGTTTGGTGTTTTTTGATTACGCGCATGGTGAACGCAAGGGCGTCCTCGACTCAGCAGTAAGGACCGGAGAGAAAAGAATAATGGACTATTCCAGCATAGGCGCCGGTGTGCGAATTCAGCTATTCAATCAGGCTCTCCTCAGATTGGAATGGGGATTCCCTATAGGTGGTAACCGTGCGATAACCGAAACCGCTCCATCCCGTCTCCATTTTTCTCTGGACTTTGAAGATAGACTGCCCGCTGAAATCGCCCGCATCCAAAGAGAAGCTGAAGAAAATGACATAAAAAAACAGGCTTGGAAAGTATTAGATGGTGAGCTACGTCGTCATGGAAGTGTTCTTGGAGCCACTATGCACGGCTACCTTCTGCAGGCAAAAATAGCTGAAGCTGACGGTGACCTACTTAAAGCAAAAGAATACTACGAAACAATATTCGCCACGGGAAAATCCTTATATATGCAATCCGAGACATACGTACGTGAATGCAAAAAAACAGAAAAAACGCTTAAAAAAGATAACCAACAAGTACGTGAATATTATGTTAACGGTAATATCGAAAAAGCTATGAAACTTTCGCAAAAAGTACTCGAAGAGGCTAAGCTAAAGCCCTTGGAACTTACTTTCTAAATTCTTGAAAGACGCCTCATTCTTCCCTCTGCCCTATTTTCAACAATAAACCATAAAAGTCTTTGACCTAACGTGAAATTTAAGATATATTAAATCAGATGATGGACTAAATTAAACCCTAAAATGAGGCGGATTTTCATGCACTTAAATAAATGTATAACTTCACTATTAATATGTGTGTTCTTATTCACACAGGTTGACTTTGGATTCTGTCAGGAATCGTCCTCGACTTCCTCAGAACAAACAAACCAGTCTGCTACTAAAAAGTCTCCTGAAAAAAGATCCATCACAGTTGACGAACAAGTTCTCGCAAAGAACATGCCCTCTTACAACATGCGTCTTCAGCAACTAATTCAAGAAGCACAAAAAAACATAAAATTATTGGATGTCGAAATCAAGAACAAGGGAGTAGAATCAAAAGTCCGATCTCATTATGAAAAAGGACAAATGTATCAGAGACGAGGAGATCTACGAAAAGCCAAAAAAGAAATGGAAAAAGTTGTAGCGCTGTCAAAAGACTCTCAGTTCCGCAAGTATGTCCGAAGGGAAGATCAACGCCAACTGCGAAAAATGTCTAAAGAAACATCCGAAACCCAACAATCACAGGTTGAAGCAACAAGAATTCGCAAAGGACTGCTAAAAACACGAGAAGAAGCCAAACAGGCAGAGACAGTTAAAAAGAAACGATCTGAAATGGCCGCAAAACGCGCCGAAAAAAAGCGCATAGAGGAATTAAAACGCCAGCGTCGAAACCAAATAGAAAAAGAAAATTCAGAAATTTTGACACAATCAAAAATCGAACACAAAAAAGCACTTGCCCCGATAGATCGTGAAAAATGTATTAAAAACGAACGTCTGATACGTCAATATTGTGAAAGTGGCGACAAATTATATAACGAAGGAAAATTTGACAAAGCTAAAGAAGAATGGAAAAAAGCACAGCAAGTATCAGATGAACCAGAAATGCGGACTTACCTTGACTCTTTAAGAAGCGGCACTTCCACGAAAGAACTGCCCAAGGTACGTGTCACACGGGAAAAGGCCGAAAAGGAAGCCGCTAAACGTGCTCTCGCCCGTCAGCGTGCTGATAAAAAGCGACGTGAAGCTGCGATGAAGGAAAAAATTAAAGCCCAAAAAGAGGCCACTCGTCAAGCTGAAATCGAATCGAAAAAAGCCGCTAAAGCACAGAAAGAAGCTAATCGTAAAGCAAAACTCGCCGCTGACAACGCCGCTAAGGCAAAAGCCAGTGCCCAGAAAGAAGCCGCGCGTCAAGCTAAAATGAAAGCAGAAAAATCCGCAAAAACACAAAAAGAAGAAGATAGCAAAGCAAGATTGTTAGCCGAAAAAACCACCAAAGCAAAAGCTATGGCAAAAAAAGAAGCCGCTAAACGCGCCCTCGCCCGTCAGCGTGCTGAAGATAAGGAAACTACACTAAAAATTAAGGCACAAAAAGAAGCTGACCGCAAAGCAAAAATCGCTGCTGACAAAGCCGCTAAGGCAAAAGCCAGCATTCAGAAAAAAGCCGCACGTCAAGCTAAGCTTAAAGCAGAAAAAGCTGCTAAGATACAAAAAGAAGCTGACCGTAAAATAAAACTCACCGCTGACAAAGCCGCTAAGGCAAAAGCCAGCGTTCAGAAAGAAGCCGCGCGTCAAGCTAAGCTTAAAGCAGAAAAAGCTGCTAAGATACAGAAAGAAGCTGACCATAAAGCGAAACTCGCTACTGACAAGGTTGCTAAGGCAAAAGCCAAAACTCAGAAAGAAGCCGCGCGTCAAGCTAAGCTTAAAGCAGAAAAAACTGCTAAGATACAGAAAGAAGCTGTCCGTAAAGCGAAACTCGCTACTGACAAGGTTGCTAAGGCAAAAGCCAAAACTCAAAAAGAAGCCGCGCGTCAAGCTAAGCTTAAAGCAGAAAAAACTGCTAAGATACAGAAAGAAGCTGTCCGTAAAGCGAAACTCGCTACTGACAAGGTTGCTAAGGCAAAAGCCAAAACTCAAAAAGAAGCCGCGCGTCAAGCTAAGCTTAAAGCAGAAAAAACCGCTAAAGCACAAAAAGAAGCTGACCGTAAAGCGAAGCTCGCTACTGACAAGATTGCTAAGGCAAAAGCCAAAACTCAGAAAGAAGCCACGCGTCAAGCTAAGATTAAAGCAGAAAAAGCTGCTAAGATACAGAAAGAAGCTGACCGTAAAGCGAAGCTCGCTACTGACAAGATTGCTAAGGCAAAAGCCAAAACTCAGAAAGAAGCCACGCGTCAAGCTAAGATTAAAGCAGAAAAAGCTGCTAAGATACAGAAAGAAGCTGACCGTAAAGCGAAGCTCGCTACTGACAAGATTGCTAAGGCAAAAGCAAAAGCTCAGAAAGAAGCTGTCCGTAAAGCAAAACTCGCTGCTGACAAGGTTGCTAAGGCAAAAGCAAAAGTTCAAAAAGAAGCCGCGCGTCAAGCTAAGCTTAAAGCAGAAAAAGCTGCTAAGATACAGAAAGAAGCTGTCCATAAAGCGAAACTCGCTACTGACAAGGTTGCTAAGGCAAAAGCAACAGCTCAGAAAAAAGCCGTGCGTCAAGCTAAGCTTAAAACAGAAAAAGCCGCTAAGATACAGAAAGAAGCTGTCCGTAAAGCAAAACTCGCTGCTGACAAGGTTGCTAAGGCAAAAGCAAAAGTTCAAAAAGAAGCCGCGCGTCAAGCTAAGCTTAAAGCAGAAAAATCAGCTAAGGCA
>CAYZXR010000029.1:0-4231 GCA_964482475.1 uncultured Planctomycetia bacterium
AGAAAAAGACAGCTAGATTTTCTTTGCCTTAACGGGTGTTTGTGTTATATTAATACGATGTTTATTACCAATAACAGATATAGAAGTCTGTTCAACACCGTGACGATAGCCATAGTGTGCCTATTTTTGTTTAACAATATGACTTGGGCAGATTCTCTTTCTGAAATATCAAATTCCTTACAACGTACTACGCTTTCTCCAGAGTCTAGACTTGCTTCCTTCTTTGAACGAAACGAATTGAATTTTAAAAATATTGCTAAAGTTTTATTGGCTACTAAAAGAATGCAGAACCTTATTGCTTCTGAAACGATAAGAGAAAGTCATATTGTCAGGCTAAATAGATTGTTCCCAAAGGATAGCATTGAGATTGGAAAAGAAATCAAGACTGGGAATTTCTCCACTGGGAAAATTTATCGATATGCTGTTTTCAATTTCAAGAGAGAAAAAAAGATGGTTAAGGCCCTTTTTATTAAAGATCACGACAAGTTAACCGACAACGAATTGCAAGAACTGGGGATTAAAACTGCCACTGACAAGCAACATTTTCTTTCTCCAGAGCTAAACGGGGTATGGTTTACAAAATCCACTGACCGGCCTTCTTACGCGGAACTTAAGCAAATGCCCCGCATTTCCAATATCAAGACAAAAGAAGCTGAAGAAAACTTGGAATTTGATACGGCGTCGGAATTTACGGAGGAAGAGCTTTTTGATAAAGGGATCGCAAAAGTTATAGTAAGGGCCCAGAAAGAAAAGGGGATGTGGGAGGGGTGGTTTCCGGAATGCTGGGATAACCGCGGAGAAGATGCTCTTGTGTTGTTCCGAGACGGTGTTGCGATCGGAGTTTGGGTTTATGTGAAACTGGCAGATGGATTAATACAGGATAACGGTCTTTATATCGTTCCCGAAGAGCGAGGGAAGGGCTTAGGTAAGATACTGCGAAGCGAGATGGTAGCTTTTCTGAAAAAAACCGGATACAAACAGTTTCGCATTGGAGCACCGGAACCTTACAATTGGATCACGGACGATCCCAGTGTGCAGAAGTTTCATGAGGGAATGTCTGGCTGGATTGGAGTGAGAACATACCGCGAAGATAATGGTCGTATAAAATACCTTGATGTCCATCTTCCCAGTGTCCCGGACGAAATAGAAAGAGATATTGGATCAGTTGAAGAACAAAATGCCGATATCTTAACCAAGATAAAAGTTCTTTTAAGGGATGATGCCGGTGAGGTTTCACATGCCGCGGCTGATATTATTTGTAACATGATACGTGAAAAGCCAAACTCAGTTCTTCTTTTACCTACCGGTAATACGCCCAAACAGATGTATCGCGTTATCGCGCAAAATGCGAAGAAAAAAACAGTGGATCTAAACGACATCACAATTTTTATGCTCGATGAATACGAGGGTGGTACTGATTACGCGGAATTCATTATAAACAATTTCATTAATTTACTACCGGAAGACAATAGGCCTAAGACTGTTAATGTGCTTAGAGGAATTAAAGAAGATCAGCCTAAAATAGAC
Source organism: uncultured Planctomycetia bacterium (assembly GCA_964482475.1). GTDB lineage: Bacteria > Omnitrophota > Gorgyraeia > Tantalellales > Tantalellaceae > JAHJBY01. The sequence goes on from CAYZXR010000029.1 coordinate 1,528, forward strand.
AAGTATGTACGGCGTATAAAACTTTTGAGTTATGAATCTGAGATAGCCCGGGCCGGCGGGGTGGATCTAGCGGTTCTTGGGATAGGGAGGAAGGGGCACATAGGATTTAACGAGCAAGGTTCAGCGTTGACCTCGCTCACACATCGCATTAAGCTTGATTCGTCGACGATAGAAGCGAATATTGAGGCGAAAGAAAAAGGATATACGCATGCACTTACCAGCGGTGTAGCAACTATACTTAATTCAAGAAAGATAATTCTGTTGGCAACGGGTCCGGAGAAGCAATGGGCAATAACAGAGACATTAAAGAGGAAGCCTACGGACAAGGTGCCGTCTACATGGCTGAAACGTCATGCGGATAATGACGTATCGTTCATAATTGAACCGCAGTCGGTTGAATCTGATGTTCTCTTGAAGTATCGAGAAGAAGTAAAGACACTTGCGGGTGTACCTGGTTTGGCCAAGTCAACCAGTGGAGTGTCTCCGGGTGATGCGTCTACGGTGCCTCCTAGAGTTGATGGGAAAGAGAAAGCTAGTATAGTGCAAGATAACGTACCTGTGATAGATGATTTTAATAGAGATTTTAGATTTAGAGCTAATCTGTGGAAAAAACATGTACGGCAATATCGGTATGTAGGAGAGGAGCGGGTTTTTAATAACACAACCACGTTTGCCAAAAATGACCTCTTTGTTGTAAAGGATATAGACCTCAAAAGAATGATTGGAGCGAAAGAAAACAAGAAAAGAAAGAGGACTGCTATAAATGCCGAAGTCGTTAAACATGAGGCAGCGCTTTTTTCTTCCCAGGCAAAGTTTTTCAGGACTGTGAATTCCGATAACAAACATCCTAATCTTCCCGCGTTGATAGGATATGTAGATACGTCTGGTGCAAAGACAAACTCTCTCGGTAAGTCATTTCTATTTGAATTTGTCGGACATACTAATCTTGAAGACTATAACAATTCTCTAATGACCTTGTCTGGCTTATCAAGGGAGGAATACGATTATTCGTATGAGGAGCTTGTACTAAAAGTGCTAATGGCGTACAAGCGTACATATTTTGACAATGATTATGTTAATGGTGATATTGATTTTACAGGGATTATGGTACAGGAGACGTTTGATGGTGTCGGAGAAGATAAATCGTTAACCGAGAGGATAGTATTTGTTGATAATGATACCGCGACCCCGGTAGATGGGGAAGGATTTGCGAATGAACTGCTAAAGCAAATCTTCAAAGAAAGTTCTGCCAGCCAAGACAGGATTGGAAGATGCCAGGATAAGAATGTTCCAATAGCGAAATTATGTCAACCACGTGACGATGTATATTCTTTGTGTAAGATGTTTTTGGAAATGCATGGTGAACTCATGCTGCCCGATGAACCTATGATATCCGAGAATGGTGTCGAGGGTTTCTTGGCTGTATTGAAAAAATATAAAGCACTCTCCGAGACAAAAGAAGAAGGAGACGATCTTCTTGTTAGGCTTATAGGTGAAATTAAGAAAAAAATATCGACAAGTCCCCTGTTGAGAACTGTTGAGGCGGTTAAAGCCGAATCCGACAGGATACATGCCGAGAATCTCAAATATACCCCTACCATTCCCGACAAAACGATTGTATGTCATATCATTACGGATTCGATAGTTCCTGTTGAGCAACAGGGACTATTGAAAGTAGCGCTTGAACAGAATATGAAGAAAGAAATAAGGAATGGCATAGACTATAAGGAAGGCTTTGCCTTTTTGTCGGGCGACAATGCGGATAGTCCTGATAGATACAACGAGGATTTAAAAAGGTTAATCAGAGAAAAGCAAAATGAGTATATGGCGTTGGGTTACACCAATGTTCGGTTTGATGTTGCTTGTCCGGATATCGGGCTTGTCGGCGAAATTCTTCAAGAAAACCCTGATGTAAAAGCCCTTGCCTTCGAACCTAGCAAAGAGTCTAATTTTGATATTGTACAGGCTGAAGGCATTATGTTGGCCTTAAGAGTACTTGAATTAGGTGATATAGATAAGCTTAAAAGAGTTTTCAATTTTCTTACGGGAAACAGTCTATCTTCGAAAGAGTTGGCCATAACGGATATCAGCGAATTTATTAGAAAAGTATCCTGTAAACTGCCTGCCGCGAGGGTAGAAGACTATAGTAAGCGCAGGGAATTGAATGACCTTATTACGGACAATATTAGACAAGCCGCGTAATAATTGCTAAAATACTCACGATTCTTCTTAAAAACAACGTGTTTTCAAGATTTCAGCCAAAAAATAGGATAAGTAAATACGTCCCCACTTCAGCAATTTGTTAAATATAAAAAAGTAAGAATGCTATTCTACACATTCTTTCCATGTGTGGTATACTTAAATCAGAAGAGAAGTGTTTTTTCATTACTTATTTAAGAGTTTTAAAAAGTATGAAGATTGTACTACAAGTGAGGTTGAGATGTACAGAAGAGCAGGGAGAATAGTTATGGTGATCGCTATTGTGTCGGCATTCTGCCTTACGGCAGTAGCTGGCGAAGCGGTTTCTTTGCCTTCTTCACATGCTATGAAATTCACGGAAAGAATAGAGGAAAAGCAGGCTATGCTGTATTCTATGCGTCAGAACTCGAGAGAGTTAATGGAAATGACGACAAGTTTTGCGCTTTATAGACACACACTTGCTGATGAAAAATATCTTACACGACTTGAAGGAAGAATGGGGACA
>CAYZXR010000029.1:4331-5749 GCA_964482475.1 uncultured Planctomycetia bacterium
TTGGTCATGATCTCCGGAAGAAGCTTCATCGAGATATTCTATGTCAAATTTACACTGAGTTCCCATAAAGGTTAGCCATTCGTCTAAAATTAATATGGTGGCTGGGTCTTGCATATTTTGAGTGGAGATAGCCATCTTGAATATGCGGAAATATGCTTCTATCGTTGTTAAAGCGGAAGTGTTAAGTTCGAAGATTCTTTCAAGTGTTCTTATGTCATTGCCGGATGCGGATCTAATCAGAGTTGGTAGAGTCCGCCCCTGTTCTCCTATAGATTCACGCAATTCAAACAATCTTTTAATGTGCTCGAATCCTTCTCCAAATGAAGCTGTATGAGACAAGAAGACCAAGCCTATAGATAGTAGTATTGTTAGTATTGTTTGTTTTTTCATGGTTTTTAAGTAATATGCTTAGTGATATTAAAGCATAAAATTCAATAAAAGTATAACATATTCCAGCGGAATGACAAGCATAGCGTTTTTAGGTCAGGATCCCTATATTGGAAAGAGTTAGAGAAATCCCTGATTTTCTTTAATTCGTTGACACCGACGTCAAGCTGTGGTCTAATCATGTGGATACGATGTTTCATCATATCCATCCGGGGAGGGTGAATAGACACCCTGAGAGTTCCGTTGGTCGCGGAAGACCCGTACAACCTGAACTGGGTAATGCCAGCGTAGGAAGATGATAGAGCGAATGTCATAAAACCCTATGCTTAGCATGGGGTTTTTTATGAAAAGAATAAAACGAAAGGGGAAGACATGAAGTTAGATGATGTAAAAATATCGAAGGCAATAATTGAAACTTACACCAAAAAGCTTATAGATCATTTAGAAGTGGATGTGGCCATAGTGGGGGCAGGACCGGCCGGATTATGCTGCGCGTATTACCTGGCTAAAAAAGGAAAAAAAGTCGCTGTTTTTGAAAGGAAACTATCGGTTGGCGGTGGCATGTGGGGCGGCGGAATAATGTTCAACGAAATCGTTGTTCAGACAGAAGCAAAGAAGATACTGGATACGTTTGATGTGCGCACTACGCTATACGAGAAGGGCTACTATATGGCGGATTCCGTTGAAACGGTATCCACGATGTGTTCGAAAGCGGTTAAAGCCGGTGCCAAAATATTTAATCTTATGAGTGCTGAGGATGTTATGGTTCGTGGTAAGCGCGTATGCGGCCTTGTTCTGAATTGGACAGCTGTTGAGATGGGAGGACTACATGTCGACCCTATTAGCATGAGCGCAAAATATGTAGTTGACGCAACCGGACATGCCGCGGAAGTTGCGCACATAGTTGCACGTAAAAATGATATCAAACTTAAAACCAAAACCGGAAAGATAATTGGGGAAGGTTCTATGCATGCCGAGAAGGCAGAAACTGTCATAATGCAAAATTCAAAAGAACTTTGTTCGGGATTATA
>CAYZXR010000029.1:5849-11918 GCA_964482475.1 uncultured Planctomycetia bacterium
CGGAGGCGTGGGCCGCTCGACGGAGCTCGCGGCACTTCCTCGAACATTGCGTTCTCGGTCGCAGGCGGTCGATACTGCGCCCGAAGGGCGAAGGATTCCCGATCTAGGGAATGAGGAAAGCTCTTTTATAAGTAAAAAATAGAAACGAAAAATGGAGGCGTGGCAGAGCGGTCGAATGCGGCGGTCTTGAAAACCGTTGTGGAGCAATCCACCTGGGGTTCGAATCCCTACGCCTCCGCCATTAATTGCTAAAAAAGGACAAGAAAATAAACTTTCTTGTCCTTTTTTTATGCAATTAATGTAAACACCCGAACAGCAGATATAGCGCGAGTACGGGTGTTTTGGGATTCCTTCGTCGGCGGGCTAGAGAATAAATTCTCCGCCCTCCTCCTCATCCATCCCTTGCGTCGGCTTGGGGCTCGCCCTGCGGGCGTGTCCCTACGCCTTAGTTAATTAGGAGCAAGCTCCATCCGCCGTTATTCGTTCATGTCTGGCGTCGGCTTGGGGAATCTCATCGCTATCGCTCTTCGGTTTCCCTACGCGCCGGAAGGGATCTCCGACTTTCTCCTCATACATCCCTTGCGTTGGCTTGGGGCTCGCCGTTCGAGCGTGTCCCTACGCCCGACGAGGAAGGGATACCGCGGAGGTGTAGGGATGAGAACTGGAGCCAATGAGCCTTTAGTGCACGGAGATCGCGATCCGGTGAGCGATTGACTTACCCCCGAATTGGCGAATGCCCGACCGGAGCGGAAGCATGCTCTCCGGCACGAACGTTAGTAAGGGCTGGTAGGGTAATACGGACGCGAAGGCGGTCGAATCCCATCCGCCGTCATTTGTTCATGTCTGGCGGAGGCTTGGGGCTTCTTTGACTTCATATCCCTTGTGTTAAATATGAAAAAGCTAGTTGACATGACAAAACAAGTAGGGTAGAATGCCCCATGTTAATTATGGAAACGTTTCCATTTTTAAAGAGGAAAGGGAAAAAATGAAAGCTACGATAAAAAAGATAGCTGAAAAGAGTGGATACAGTATTGCCACTGTTTCGAGGGCGCTGAACGAGAAGCCATATCTTGTTAAAAAAGAAACAATGAAAAAAATACTTGCTGTGGCCAAAAAATACGGATATACGAAAGACCTGAGCGCACAGGCTCTGGTCAAAGGCAAGACAAAGGATATTGGGCTTGTCATACCGGCTATATTTGGTTCCGCTTTTTATAACGATTTTTATATTAAGCTCATAGCTGCCGTTACGGAAGAAGCATCGGATCGTCGTTATAAGCTACGGGTGCTTTTTCTTAGCAGGGAAGCGGATTTTTCAGATGTGGTTAAAGAGGCAAAATCGCTGAATCTTGCCGGTCTTATATGCACCCCGATCTATTATGGTGATTACCGTATGGTTAAGAAGAGCATTAAAGGCCTTAGTTTGCCGGTAGTGATGCTTAATGAAAAGATGGCAGATAAAAACATTTGTTCCGTTGTCCTTGATGATTATAAAGGTGGATATGATGGGGCCAAATACCTTATAGGCATGGGCCATAAGAAAATAGCTGTTATTAGGGGACTCTGGCATGATATTGAAAAACGTTACGAGGGGTATAGGAAGGCGCTGGAAGACAGCGGTATCCCGATAAAGGAAAAATATATACCAAACGGTGATGTTGCCACAGCCGAAACCGGATACAAAAAAACTCTTAGCTTACTGGGGAAAAAAGATATTCCCACTGCTATTTTTGCTCTGGATGATGAAATGGCCATAGGTGCATTAAGGGCTGTTAAAGAAAAAGGTTTGAGGTGCCCCGAAGATATATCGATCCTGGGGTTTGACGGCATGGATATAAGCAAGTTCGCCATTCCGAGGATCACGACCATGGTAAGGCCCGTAGGGGAAATGGGCAGAAAAGCGGTTGATATTTTGCTCCGCTTGGGAGAGGGCGGAAGACCGGATCATGTAATAGTTGAAGCTTCCCTGGAAGAAGGGGAGTCCTGCAATAAGAGGAAATAATAAGTATAAAAATATGCGAAAAATAAAAACGGAGAGAAAAATGAAAAAGGTATTTATACTACTCATTATCGCTATGTTTCTTATGAACAACGTTTCTTACGCTATAAACCCAGTGCTTGCATCCAGCGACATCGATCTAAACAATCTAGGTACAAGGAATGAGATAGTCAAACTTGCGGAAGAAAGGTATTTGGAGAGAGAGGGCAGGAAACTACAGGCCCAGTCCGATCAGGAAAATGAACTTAAAAAAGTTTACGATGAAGCTCTGGAAATAGCAAAGCAGGCAGCTGATAAGTACAAAGATCATGATTCACGTCATTATTTGGCTTGGTTGAGACCCAAGATTATATACTTGTGTGAGCTTTTATATCAAAAAGACAAGGAACCCGCGGCGAAAAAAGAGCTACTCGAAACACTCAGGTATTTCAAGAAAAATTTTCAAGGGAAAGCGGGGGGAGTAGAAGATATAATGTACAAGGAGATCCTCGGGACGATGTCGGGATACCCAGTACTTAATAGGGATCTTCTGAAAATGGCGAAAATAGACACTTTCCTTTTCTTGTACAGCAAGGAAGTTTGTGCTCAAAACCCCGGATACGTAGCTGACGACATATTAAAGGGGATGGGGGATATTATTTATAATGTGGCAATCAATATCGCTGAAGATTCAACGAGAGTTGATGAAGCAGCAAAGCTTTTCCGTGAAGCTTTTTCATTGTTTTTAGGTAATCCCGAAGATGAGATCAAAAAATCCTTAATTAAGAAGATCATGAAAAAAGGTCAAATAGATACGGATATATCTGGTTGTATGTCCCCAAGTGAATATCTTTCATTAGATTTAATGGAGATGGTTGACAAATATCCGCAATTAACACAATTGGCCATAGAGGTAGTGAAGTCCATACCAGATAAAAATATACACAGGGAGTCTTACATCCGCGTCGCGAAGGCACTTTTGGCAAAAGGCCTTGTCAGAGACGCCAGAGACTTGATGCTGGAAGAAGGCCAGTTCAACCCTGCTGGAAGAAGTAGGGGTGAAATTTACGATCCCAATGACATTGAGCTTAAGACCATGACTTCCATTGTATTGGAAATGCTTAAGGATAAAGATTTGGTGGAAAGTGCCGAGAAGATCGCGTGTAATATGATTCACACTTATGGAAGTCCGGTTCCGGCAGAAGTAGGATTGCTGTACGCGCAAATAGCTCTTGCCGTATTTGCGCAGGGAGATGTTGATAAAGCGGAAGAGCTTTTATATACAGCTTTATGTAGTGCAGTAAATTATAAGGGCGGAGAAGATGACTGGCTTCCGTATGTTCAGTTGAGGTTATATGTTTTGGAAGTTGCTAGAAAAACCCGCATGAGTCCGGCAGGTTTTAACAGAGATAGAGCGCTAGATGAGTGTTTTACTGCTGTGCTGGCGGAGGCGGGGGGCAATCATAGGGATGCGGGAAAAATGGGTAATGCTGTGCTTAAAGAAATGTCGTATACTATGAAACGAAAGGATCTTACAGATTTTGCGGAGCGTTTTTTCTCGAAATTAAAACACCCCGCAGATTGTAGAAACCGATATAAATATGATTTGGCCAAAGTAGATGACGAACTTACCGGATGCGGCTTTCTGCCGGACTATACCTGTGAGTATGCTTCAGACGACTTGAAAACTATTGCGGTCGCGATGGTTCAAAAGGGCCACTTTGAAGAAGCTTTAAAAGCGGCTGTTAAACTTCAGGATATTGATGATATCATCACTGTTGCTGAGGTTATGCGGTCACAGGAAGCTCCTGAGAAGGTAATGGTCTCATTGTTATCAAGATTATCAGAGGTAGCACAAGTAAGAAAAGCGTATGATAGCCTAGACACTGAGCTGAACCATGTCGGTAGCATGATAGATATATACAGAGCGTATCCCTCAGGGAAAGAATACTTATTAAAAGCAATAAATTCAATAGTTAAAGCATGCAGGATACGTCTTGATAGTAACAGCATTTCTATAAGTTATATTCCTTTTTGGGTCGTGCAGGCAACATTAAAGACTTTAAGAGCTATGGATGACGGACAGTCTTTATCTGCCGACAATATGGCGGCGCTAGAAAGACAACGCATCCCTATATGGGAAGCAGTGGGTATTTTCCACAAAAACAGTATGGTAGTATATATACCTTTTAACGAAACAAGAGAGATAGAACTTATGAAAGAAGGGATAAAATCGGATATGAAAAAGCAGGGCAGGTTGTTCGAGATCAAGCGTTATAATGACGAAAACATGGAGGAAAATCTTTTTAAGCCGATAAGGAAATACAAAAAGCAAGAAAGTGTTAAACAGATCATTATTGCTGACAAAATTACGCGTGATGGAATTCTGGACAACCTTCTTCAAGAAGATGATGTTTTAAGGGATGTTCGTATACTGGATCTTGATCTTTCAGGGATTAGCGGGCCTCAGGCGGAACTTGAACAGAAGCGTGTATTGATGACAGCAATACTTGCGCGTCTTTTGGAAAAAGGTGAGGAGCATTATCTGGATATCAAGACCCTCTTACTCGAGATGCTATCGGAGGGACTTAATACGGATTCTATTAATGCGGAGGACTTTATAGATCGTTTAACCCAGGACGAAGACGAGAATATTCCCTGGGTTAAAGTTCGCGAGCGTATAAATTATTTTCTACGCGTAGCAAACTCTATTAAACTGGTCAAAATGCTCACGCAGGAACGATGGGTGACAGAGGAATTCTGCAGATATCTATAATTTTTCAATATAGAGGGTAAAAAACCTCTGAAAAATAGTATAATAACAAAAAAGGACAACCGGCATGACCCACAATGTCATTTACGTCACTACAAAAGACAAAGCCGAGGCTGAGAAAATAGGTAGGTTTTTGGTTGAGTCGAGGCTTGTTGCTTGTGTTAATATTATCGATAAAATGCAAGCTATATACAGGTGGGAGGGTGAAATCAAGCAAGCCACAGAAGCGATCTTGATCGCCAAAACAAAGGAAACGCTTGTTCCTGAACTTATCGAAACAGTTAAGTCGATTCACAGTTATTCATGTCCCTGTATTGTTTCTCTGCCGATATTAGATGGTAACGATGAATATTTAGAATGGATCGCATCCGAAACCAAATAGAGACGATCTCTCCAAAAATCCGACATACAATTAGCACGGTGTTATTGCCCCGGGTTTTTGTTTGCCATATCGTATCGGATAGTGTATAATTCCATAGTATCCGATACGATACATGAGGAGGGCAAGTGGTCATGAATAAACAGTTAAGCGACAGAATAATAAAGAAAAAGAGTGAACTTGATAAATTACGTCCTTTTTCGAAATCCGCACTGAGGAATTTACGTGAGCAAATAATAATAGAGTGGACATATAACTCAGATGCCATAGAGGGCAATTCCTTAACTTTAAAAGAGACAAAATTAGTTTTAGAAAATGGTCTGACGATAAGCGGTAAATCCTTGAGAGAACATCTTGAGACAATAAATCACAAAGAAGCTATCGAATTTGTAGAAAAATTGGTTAGAAAAAAATCTAATATAAATTCCCATACGATCAGACAAATCCATTCGTTGATATTAAGTAAGATTGACGATGAGGAAGCTGGAAAATATAGGAGTGTAAAAGTTTTTATATTAGGATCAAAGTATGTATTCCCGGAAGCGATAATGCTGTCCGCTTTGATGTCTGATTTTGATAAATGGTTAAAGGTGAAGAATCGGAAACAGACTGTCATTGAATATGCTGCCGAAGCTCATTTTAAATTAGTTGATATTCATCCTTTTATCGATGGGAATGGTAGGACAGCAAGGCTTTTAATGAATTTAATTTTAATGAAATATGGCTTCCCCCCCGCGGTTATTCTGAAGGTGGACAGGAAAAAATATTATGATTGCCTTGAAAAAGGACATAAGGGTGATTTGGAAGATTTTACCAATTTTATTGGAAGATCGGTTGAAAGATCAATAACCATGTGGGTAGAAATGCTTAAACCGAGCAGCAAGCAGAAGCCGGAAAGTAAATATGTACCTATACGTGAAATTTTCAAAAGTAGTCCTT
>CAYZXR010000030.1:0-11798 GCA_964482475.1 uncultured Planctomycetia bacterium
TAAAATAACTCGCTGTATAATCTTTACAACCTGTTTACTGATAGTTGTACCGTGTTTTCACAATATGAAAATGTTTAGAATCATATGAGACAAAACTTCTGGACAAAATGGTATGCATGCCAACGATACTTGCAGTGAGCACGGTATTGACCGATTTACAACCTATAAATTGGGATCAAAATATTGGGGCATGGATATATAAGTAATGAATTACTAAGAATAAGTGTTAAAGCGTTCCCATGGTGTCTTTTGAAAAATAGATTGGGTGAAGATGAAATATTATCCGGGTATTTTCTGGTAGGTTTTTGATTAGTTGGAACATATGTTGACGGTCAATTTTCCAAAACCAATATTTTTTAAAAACCATATCTCTGTTTATGCCAATTGACCATTTATCATTTCCATGATGCCACACAGTTACGTCATGTGCTCTTTTATAACAGGGATTATCGACCAGGTAAGTTCGCATCCAAGTCGATGATTCAACACTGCTTCCATCAGTGATTCGCAACCAATTTTTTATTTGTCGTTTTCTTGAAAGTGCCCGTAAATCGCTTACTGGTTTTGGAAAATTGGCTTCATAAACCAAATCAAGGCTTTTTTCATCAAGGACCCCTAAGTCATAATTATTTTTATTTGTTTCTGCCTTGTTTCGCTTCCACATTAAATGATCTTTAAATACTTCAAAATTCTCAGCACCATAAACCGGAAAACTGTTATGCGCAGCTGTCCCAAAGATTTTTACTTCTTGTAATCTTAGCCATTTAATCTCTTCGATGATTGCTTGTGCACCATCAATCTTGTAAGTTTTATAAAGGGATAAAGCATCGTTATGCAATCCGATTTCACAACCAGCGACTATCATCGATTTTATCCAACTCCTCATAAGAGGGTTCCGATGAAAAACCCCATCTTTCATCTGGCCATAATAGTAAGCAGTATGAAGAAGATAAAAACTGGAAGGAATTCCAAAACGCGCGTTAAAACGAGCCAGTCTGATAGCCGTAAAGGGTTCCTGATCGATGTCAAAGCGAATCGCTATCATTTTTTTTCCGTCTTTATTTTCACACATTAGATCTTTGACTGGTACCAATTGGGAATTCTTTAGGGAATGCAAGAAATCAACTAGCTTTGTGTATTCACCATAACCATCAGGTGTTATTGATCGTAGGATATTCTCCTTACTCTGTTGATAAGTACTCCGAAACTCTTCTTCAGAAAAAAACGAATCCGTTGCCTGGTATGGCGAAAAATATTTTTTTTGGGAAGTAAATTTCATAATAAACAAATTCTTTCAAATGGATTCATTTCTCAACCTGGGCTGTTATAACAGTCTCAAAGGGGATTTCGTCATAGCGAGTTGGAGAAGGAAAAATATTGATGTTTTTACAACCCAGATTTTTTAAAGTAGCAAATGTGGCATAAGGCGAAATATCATTGTAATATACACCTTGTTCTTTGTTATAAGTATAGCTGTGTTGATCTAAATCTACAAAATATCCACGGTATGCTGTAATGTAAATCCAATTTTTTGATAAATTCACCACGGCCTTTAGAAAAGCATCAATGTCGTATGTATTGTCTATTGTTCCCTGTGAAAAAACCAAATCAAATTTCTTTTCTTGAGGTGATTTCGTGATTTCAGCACAGATAAAATCGTGTTTTGGATTGTTATATTTTTTTTTGCACCATTTAATCACCTGAGGCGCGAGATCAATGCCAACAAAATTAATATCCTTAAAAAAATCTACGTATCCAACTCCCATTCCACAGCCAATATCCAATACGGATGTAACTGGTTCCAATTTATTGATAAAACAAAACCATTTTTGAAAAGCCTGATGCTGTAAAATTCGATAATCGTACATCCACTTATACCAGTCATACCCCCCTTTATGCGTTTTCCAAAAAAGTGTCCAAATTTGGTAGTAAATTTCATAATGAGCGTTCCTTCTTCTGAAGATTTTTATTCATAATATCCCAATTTCTTCATCATATTTCGTGCGATTAAATTAAAATTTTCTAATGTTTCGACAGTCCAATTGGACCAATGAGGATAAATTACAGGTTCGGAAACACTCCGATTGTCCAGTGAATTTATTTTCTTATTTAGATTTTCTCTAATTTGTTCAGAAGATATTCCCTGTAAACCTAAAAAATCAATCACACGAGAGATGTCATTCGGGTGAGGCGATGTGTAATCAAGTGTAATCCACGTATCTTCAGGCAATTTACTCAGTTGTTCAAAATATAGATTATTAATTGCCTGCCAATAAAAGGTGCACATTTCAAGGCGAGATAATTGTTCCCATTTTTTATAGAAAGGTTCTCCTTTATGAGGGCGTGGTCTTGAATAATCGGAAGTATCTAAGTGAACCGGTAAATTTGAAACTGACTTAATCGCAAGTGGGCGTAAATTTCCCGGGTCTAGACACTCACGATAAATTGAGCCGAATTTATTATTATGCCAATTGATCAGAGATCGAACCACATCTCTCCCATCTCTTTTTAAAAAAACAAATCGGCACCCAAGTTCTTGATACAGCAAATGGATGAATGGACCATAGGTAAGATTCTTCTCACCATATATCTCACAATTTTTTAATCCTTCCTTAACTCTAGGAAATACGGTTTTTTCTAACACTTCCAAAGGATTTTCAAGCCGCATATCCATCATCTCTCGCGTCTCTACATTTAAATTTGGTACCGGTTCGATTGCACAGACTCCATTTGACGCAAGATTTAATATGGTTGATAATGAAGTAGACCCAGAGCGGGCGCAGGAAAGAATAAAGAAGGATTTTTTGTGAAAATCAGTATGTATCATGGCATGCTTATATGTTTATTTACTATAAAAATTTTGAAATAATTTAATCGTTTTTTTCTATTTCTATCTTGGCCCGACAATTTACATTTCCGAACATAAGATTGTTAAATTCTCGTTTAATTGTAAAACGTGCTGCTGCTGGTTTTCTATCAAATATTTCCACTTCTGTTTGGGTGATTTCATTATGCCACGGTGAAATTGCGTTAACAGTTATTTCATAATCTCCAGCAGAGAAATAATTTTCATCAAAAATAAATTTGATGCTAAGATTTCGAGTTCCAGATGTATCAAGTTGCCCATAATAATCAGAGGGTTGCCAGAAAACATAAACTCCATCAGACCGATGGATAATAATACTTACATTAAAGGGCGGTGCAGCTTCCGCGCAATCAAGATTTACCTCAACATAAAACGGCTCCCGTTCTTTAATAAATTTAGCTGCGCCGTCTTTTGTGGCGACCATAATTTTATTAATTTGAATCGGTGAAGTCTTTCTCTCGCTCGCAATATTGATCGCTCGTTTTCTGATGTGTTCATCAGCAGGGAGTATCAAGCCCGTGGTTTTGATTTTGGTATACCCATCCGTTTGAACTTCTCTTGATATTTCTTTTAGTGGTTTCCAAACCGCATCATTTAAATCAAGGCACTCCAAAACAAGGTTCACATCCGGGCTTTCAGACTTAACAGAATAATCGATTTCGATCGGCCAAGAAATCGCAGCGAATTCGGTGGGCCGCTCAATTAGGAAATGACCACCTTTTCGCGACCCTGTTCGTGGTGCCAGCATTCGTACTTCCTTACCCTGGTGGTTATAAAAACGGCTCCATTCACAGCCCATAATATCCAAATATGCCCTCTGTTGATCTTCAACCGTATCGAGCGGTATCTTAATGGTTTCATCCTGTAAATCCGATTTCCAACGAACTTTGATCTCACTAATAAAGTAAATGGTTGAAAGGGTAATACCTTCAGACGAACGAATCCGCAGACGGACATCATTTTGCGTTCCGATTTCATCTGGACCGGCCAAATGGATGCTCTTTTGTAATCTTTTTATATTCCCCGGGCGAATTGTCTCATCATCACTTCGCAGCATATCCTCATCGTATTTGCTTGTCACAAAATCGACAGGACCTGTGAGACGGACGTTTCCATTTTCAATCCAGATTGCCGAATCACACATCTGCCTTACTGCTGCTGTAGAGTGGCTAACAAAGAGCAGAGCTTTGCCCTGATCGCATAATTTCTTCATTCGCCTAACTGCCTTGCCGGCAAAATAACCGTCTCCAGCGCCAAGAACTTCATCAATAATTAATATTTCAGGACTTATTGACGTACCGATAGCAAAAGTAAGACGAGCGCTCATACCGGAACTGTACGTTTTTACAGGTTGATAAATGAATTGCCCCAGTTCAGCAAAGTCGATAATATCTTCGGTAATTTCATCAATCTGCGATTTGCCTATCCCGCGCAACAGCAGATTAAAGTGAATATTCTCGATGCCAGACTCTTCGATGTTCCAGGCAGGCGCAAGGCTAAGAAGGGCGGATATTGAGCCGTTAACATGTACTGTCCCAGATGTCGGTTGTAAGTTGCCTGCAATTATTTTTAATAAAGTGCTTTTTCCCGCGCCATTTGGGCCAATGATGCCGATACGCTGTCCATGCATCACATTAAATGATAAATCGCGTAATGCCCAAAACAGGTTATGTCGATTTTTTCGGGTGATCATCTCTATAACCATATCCTTGGGTTTTTTATAAATTTGATAGGCTTTAGAGAGATTTTGTACTGAAATAATGGTTTCGCTCATAGAACATTTCCAAACATAATTTTTAGTCTTCGAAATAATCTATACCCAATAATGAAAATGAAAATACTTAGGATACTAAATATTCCCCATGAGTAAGGATGATTAAACCTACCAAAATATAATGCATCCTGAAAACACCAAATCATGTGACTAAATGGATTTATATATATTATTGGGAGGAACATTTTAGGAATAAACTCGGGTTGGTAAAATGCAGGTATTATGTATATCCCAACGGTACTGAATACTTGAATAATGTCTTTGGTGTCCCGAAAATATACGCTAACCGCTGATAGGATATAAGATATGCCAATCATAGCTAACGTTTGGAAAAATACCAACACTGGCAAAAGTAAATAGGTCCAAAAAAATGGGTTATTAGAAACTAGCATATATACAAATAAAAGAGTGAAAAATATTGCCTCAGTGACTAAAGAAGCTAAAACACCTTTGACAGGTAGTATTTCTAACGGAAAGATAAATTGTTTCACCAAGCCAGAATTCGCAATTATTGAACTCGTGGACTTGCTCATTGATTCCATAAATGAAATCCATGGAATAAGGCCTGAAAGTAAATAAACTGTGTAATTCAAAGGACGTACTATTGAGTCTCCACCAATTTTTGCTTTGAAAACACCGCCGAAAATGACGGTATAGACAAGCATCAAAGTTAAAGGGTGCCCAATCGCCCAAAAAACGCCAAGAATTTGTCCTGTATAACGACTGGTTATTTCACGCTTGGCCATTTCGATGGTTAATTGACGGTTATTTTTTAATAAATCTAGTAACTCCTTCAATGCTCGAAAATTTACTTTAAAGCCAACGGCTTTTAACATTTATCTCCTAATTTAAATATTTTGTAATCAGTATTATTTTATTATCTATAGTAAAATTTAAAAAATTTCCTCTGATTGAACTCTAATAAATACTAGCAAGTATTGATAATACTTTTAAAGTCTAATCGCGGGTAGTATAACATTAATATTTTCTGAGCCGCAAGAATCAATTCTATATTATTTTTCAACAAAGTTGAAAAATTTTTGTTGTGACATTTATTTTAAATAAGAAACCCGCTTTTATTTGAACTTGCGCCGAAATTCTTATATTTTAAAAGTCGAATATTTCGACTTTTAAAATAGGCTAGATTGGAAAGCGAAGAAACAATTCCTAATTATTTCAAAGAAACATGGAAGCGATATAATGAATCAAAATAATGACTTATGATTCTTAGACTTAATTAATGGTAACTTCAAAAGCGAATTGCTTGTTTGCCAAAAAGGTTTTTCCAAGAAATTTTTGGAAAAACTCAAACAATAAGTAAAATAAAATTAATGATAATAAATAACGGAGGAGAATAAATGAAGATATTAATCACCGGGGCTGAGGGTTTTATCGGTCAACATTTAGTTAAATGGTTATTAAAAAACAATCATGAAATAACTGCTTTGCATTATCCTAAAAAATCTCCTCCTGAAATTGGTAAAGTAAACTGGCTTCCATGCGATCTTTCAAAAGATTCTTTCACGGATGAATGGCCAATTGAAGTTGATAGTGTCATATATCTCGCTCAATCTGAACTTTGGCGAAATTTTCCAAAGGATACTGACGATACTTTTAATGTAAATTTGCGATCAGCTTTTCTTGCTATGGATTTTTCCATGAAAAATAGTGTGAAACATTTTTTATATGCTTCAACGGGGGGGATTTATACACAAAGAACCAATCCTTCACTTGAGAGTGATTTAATTGATGTGTTTTCAATAAATAGATTCTATGAAGCTACAAAGTTATCTACAGAAATCTTATTAAGACAATTTTCAAAATACATTAACGTCGTAATCTTGAGATTGTTTGCACCTTATGGCCCTAATCAACATCCAAAAATGCTTTTTCCAAACCTTATTGAAAGGGTGAAAAAAGGCGAGCCTATTAACCTCCAGGGTAAAAATGGTTTAACAATTAACCCAATATATATTGATGATGTTTCAGACGCAATAAGTCGTCTGCTTTACCTGAATGATTCACAGACAATTAATATTGGTGGAAATACTATTCTCAATCTGCGCCAAATTGGAGATATTATTGGTAAAGCATTAGGAGAGAAAGTAAAATATGAAAACGATTTTGATGCCAAACCCCCATTTATCGTTGGAGATATAAACAAGCTGAAAACCTTGCTCGATTGGGAACCGACAATCGATTTTTCAGAAGGGTTAAATAAATGGCTTAGCGTTAAATAGTCAAGAAGGCAATCTGGTTTATTGAAAGGGCTTTGGGAAGAATATTCTTACACACAAAAAGGTAAACTACAGTAAATAGATGAAGTCTTCTCCTAAAAAGTTTTATAAAATTTTGGACCGGTACTATTGCACGATAAAAGGTTTCAGCCAAATAATAGCAGAGTGTTTGGAGAAGCTCTTTTTGAAATAATATCTCTAAATTATCATGTGCTTGGGAGAATTTCCCAAAAGCATTATCTCGATGATGGCTTATCGCTCACATGGTTCGGATGGATAAGGGATGTGGGCGCGTGAGAAGGGATTCGTTGGGTTTTGGCATCGGCGTTTAAACATTATCGATCTTGCAAAAGGTGATCAACCGATGAAAGATCTTTTTTTTTCAATTGTATCAAATGGCTCAGTTCCTGGACATCTATGCCTCATTATTTTGACTTCCATTTATAGTATGTGGACCGACCAATACCGTGTTATCTGCAAATATCGGTGACCGAAATATCAGATTCGCCTTCTTTGAAAATATTATTGAAATGGCTTTCACTGTACATGCTCCTTTTTTTTCCATTCTGTCACCTTATCGGTGGTATTTTTCTAAGGGAGACTTACCCAAAGATTATATTGCTATTGCACACGAAATGGAAAAGGTGACTTATAATATCTTTTTTCTAAATCAAATTGGCTTATTGAATATTTTATGAAAATAAGCTTTTCTGGTATTATTTCATTTGAAGCTACAAAAATAAATAAGTAGTACTAAGGTGGGAACTTACCTCTTTCTGTTACGCAGGAAGGAAAGAATGGGTGGATTGATAATATTTCGTATTATCATAATGGTCATGCAGATCATGCTTAAATCGCGAGCCAAGAATATTCATAGTTGTGAGGTGTAAAAAATGGCTAATAAACTACAGAACTCAATTTCCAAATTCCTAAAAATATTTAGTAAACAACCTCGGATATTACACATCGGTAATATTGCAAATAATGCTTACAATAATGCGAAATTATTAAATAATAATGGATTTGATTGTGATTTAATTTTACATAATTATTATCACATTATGGCTTGTCCGGAATGGGAAGATGCAGAAATTATAGGCAAGATAGATGATTTCATTAGACCAAATTGGACAGAGGTGGATTTACAAGGTTTTAAGAGACCCACCTGGTTTGCGCAAGGTCCTTTATTATTATGTGTTGAATACCTAAAAGCAAGGCGTGAAGGGAAAAAATCTTTAGCAAATAAATTGTGGAAAGAGTTAGGCATTATTAATTTAACAATAGAAAAAGATTTAGATAAAGATATAGATAATGGAAAAAGGGAAAAACCAAATTCTATTCTTAAAGATTCTATTTTAAGGAAATATTTATTAGTTAAACATGCAATTAATTTTCTGGTTTCATCCGATAATACTATATATAAACATATTGTAAATAAGTTTATTTCTTTAATAAATAAAAAAAGAGGATTTTTCTGGTTAGCTTTTCTTTTTTTATTACCATTTGTGTTAATTATTTGCATTATTATTCGGTCTATTGGCCGACTTTTTCATACACTTTCATCCCTTGAAAAATCAGTTGCAGACTCACTTAATGTAAAAAAAATTAATGAAAAAAAATTTAAAGATTCCTATAATGAAAGAAAATATGCGCTTATTAATCAATTCATAAAATTATTTCCAGATCGACAAGATGTTTTGACTTTAAAGGATTTTGATGATTATTTTTATAAATGCTCAATATTGAATTCCTTATTTGAAAAATATGATCTAATTATTGCTTACTCTACTGATGCAATGTTTCCACTACTCATAAACACAAAACCATATATTGCATTTGAACACGGAACAATACGAGATATTCCATTTGAAAATTCTCCTACTGGACGATTCACGGCACTTGCATATGCTGAAGCAGATTTTGTATATCTTACAAATGCTGATTCGCTGGCCAGGATAAATGATTTAAAAATTGAAAAATATGTGTGTGGGTTACATGGGTTTAGTCCAGACAATCTTAAATTACGTATAAAGCAAGCTTTTGATGAAGATCAAAAGAATCCAATTCCTTTTATGGAAAAAGAAATTAAATATTTTTTTGGACCAGCGAGACAGCATTGGTCATCCGGCTCTACTTCCTGGTGTAAAGGAAATGACCTGGTGATTAAAGCTGTTGCAAGCTTATCAAAGAAATTGCCAGGTAAATTTAAAGTTATTTTTGTAGAATGGGGTGCTGAGATAGATTTATCCAAACAATTAATTAATGATTTAGGAATTACGGATTACTTTATTTGGGTTCCGCAAATGGAAAAAGCGGATTTGCTACGCACATATTCTTTGGTTGATGGTATTTTTGACCAGTTTTTAATACCATGCATTGGCGGCATTACTTTTGAGGCTATTGCTATTGGAAATGCACCGGTGATTACTTTGTTGGATGACGAAAATATGAAGAATTTTTATGGTGAGACAATACCGTTATTTAATTGTTCCACAGCAACTGAAATTGAAATGGCAATGACAACAATCATTACCAATCCCGGAGAAGCATCTAGAATTGCTAAAAATGCTCATAAATGGTTTTTAAACCACCATAGTGGCGAGATTCTAAAAAGAAAACTTACAGAAGCAATAATTGAAAGTTTAAATATTTAAAAAAGAGATTTAGATAAAACAATTTACTGCAGCGCACTCCTTGAATTGGACGAGTGGGATATTGAATAATCCTGGAGTGCGGACATGCGAACACATAGGATATTTAGACCAGAATTCAAAGCCAAAGTAGTACTGAATGTTTGAGTGGGGAAAAGAGCGCAAGCGAAGCCTGCCGAACTATTCACTCAGCCCAGTATTGGTCTACAAAAGGGCGTATCGGTTCAAAAACAACCCGTTTACCTGTTTCTTGCCTTAATGCCACGACTGCAGTTCAATAATATTCCCTTCCGGGTCCGCAACATAGCACCAGGTCACTTCCGCTCCTCTCGCGTTCTGCATGGTCACAACCTCACCAACTGCGCGTCCGCTCGCTTCCAATACCGCTTTTTGAGCCGCTGCCACGTCCGGAACCGAAAATGCGATATGCGCAAAACCCGGCCGATTCACAGCCGTTCGAGCGCGGTCTTCCAGCACGTTGTAATTGAAGATCTCCAGTGTGGGGCCATCCTCGCCAAACCCGGGCAGCAGGAGATGTTCACCGCGCAGGTGTGCGTCCGGCACGCCCGACCCCGCTGATATTTTCTCACCCTGATAGTCCCGTTCTGGTGGACATGGAACACATCCAAAGATGTGCTGATAAAAACTTGAGAGCGCCCGCCAATCCTCGGCGATCAGATTGGTATGTACGTATTTCGCTGAAATGGTCATGCTTCCTCTTTATTAAATTATTAATATGGGTAATATTATAAGTATTATCCTCAGAATTCGACATCACTCACTTTTTTTAGATTGCCCCTATCCACTTTGAAAGTTTCGATAGTCACTCTTTCTTTGAATCCCATAGATGCTGGAATACGTAAGGAGTGCGTATTATTATTAAACACACGATACATAGGGACGACATCATTCTGGATGCACCACTCACAAATTATTGAGACGACCGCTTTTCCCAGCCCTTTGCTTCTGTAATCAGGGTGCACCAGCACGCCAATGTCCGCAATGATATCATCCCAATACCTGTGGCTCGCATATGCCATCATGTGACTTTTTTCAAATAGCCCATAGATGACTGGATCCGGTTCATCGACATATATCTCCGCCTCATCCAAGTCTTCCTTTGTGCAATCTCCATAGAATGCACGGAGAATTTCATCATCAGCATGCGGATCAATCTGCCGCGAGGTGATGCCAACCATGATGGGAAAAGGAGTGAAATCAATCGGGTCTAAAAAAAAGTCCAATTGCGTACTTTCCAAGGCAACTGACGACCGGGTTATCAATCACATCCACCAGATCAGGTGCCATGCGCACCACGCGCATATTTTTTATGTGGTAGACATATGCTTTCCCTTTTTCTGCCAGGTCATCTTCCTTGATAAACTTTGTGCACTTTCGGTCAAATTCTGCCAGCTGACAGTCAAATCGATTGGCCCAATATTTATACACAATATGTTTGAATTTTTCTCCTGGCAGCAGCACTCTGTTCCCTTCCCTGTAGCACAAACCGATTGGACAAATCTAGAGTTTGTCCAAATCAACATAGACAATAATTATGCCATAAGCAGATAGAACCCTTCACAAATGAAGGGTTCTGTTTGTCAGGCTATCACTTTTCCACAACAGATCGTAATGAGCCAAATTTTAAGGTAGAAACACACTGCCAAGAAATTAGTTTTCCTGACCTGTGATAACAGACTATCTATAAAAGCTTCTTTGCTCCCGAATACACTTCCTCCACCTGTATTGCCGCGGCCGCATGCCCTGGATGTCTTGTTGGATTCCATGTTTTCATATCATCAAAGACAGCACCTTCTTTTAGGTATGCGATGCTTCCCTTGATCTGATAGGATTTCTTTTCTGATGTGATAAACAGGATCGACCCTTTGCTGCCGGATTGGATATTTTCCTTGGTCTTGGAAAAATAGTTGTCTGCAATAACGATTAATTCTTCGCTGTATTTTGATACGCTGTTCGCGTAAATTGCATTTGCAATTCCATCTTTATTCACTGTCGATAAAACGACCGGTCCTTGCCGATCTTCCCACGCCTTGCTCACTAATTCTGGTAATGCTGCCATGCTTTTTTCTCCTTTTGATGTTTATTGAAATTACCTTTTAATCACGCCGTGAATGGGACTCATTAACCATTTTCTACATATGTCCCATCGGACGTCTGATCACTAAAAAAAACGCGTGATATGCGGTCTGGGTGCAAACGCGCGTCAGTGCACCTTTTACCAATTTTCAAATCCTGCTTACCTATTTCAC
>CAYZXR010000031.1:0-11235 GCA_964482475.1 uncultured Planctomycetia bacterium
GGTCATATTTTGGAAACGGAAAAGTCACCATATCCGCGACACCAGAAACTGTGCGCGCCAAAGTTTGAACCACACCCTTCAATAGGCCAAAAGTCAGCCCTTGAATCAGATTGGTCTCCTTTGTCTGGTTTATGATCCCCTTGGGGAGTTCTGTCCAGCCAAGAGCTGTATTCTTCATACCTCTCCCAAGCTTTTGCATAGGCCCCGCAGGGTATTTACTTTCTTGTACAGCTGCTGTAGTTGCCGTTTTCTGCTGTGCAAACACTGCGGTGCAGGTAAACATAACCGCTACAACAAGAACCAACGATAAGACTTTTTTCATATTACACTCTCCTTTTTACTTTAACGAAATATATCACACCCTCTCCTATAAGTCAAATATCAAGAGACAAGAATACTCCTCCCTCATGACACACTATTCTCCTGAAACAATCTCTTGGTTGTTTTTCCTTAGCCACCCGCCTAGAAGTCTTGATATCTCCTCATTGACACGAAATTCCCATTGCTGCTCATGCCACTCCAGCCCCCCCATGTATAAATCAAGGGAACGAAACACGGCGATTTTTACATTCTCCTTTTTGGCAAACATTGACTTCAAAGTAGCGGCAGCCCCCGGATAAAAATTTATATCATCTTTACCAAATACCAATAAAAGAGGTCTCTCAAATGCCAGAATCTCTTCATAAGGCTTACGAAGTAAATATTCGCGATATGCCTTAACAGGCAATTCTTTCCGCATAAAGAAAGAAATGTCGTCTCCTTCAATTTTTACCTTTTCCATTTGAGCAGAAACAGCATTATCAATGGTCTCTATGTATGTAGCGTCAAACTGCCCTAAATCGGCTGTTTTAATACAATCATAGATATATTTTTTTCCTGCATCTCTCTTCTGCCCATCACCTTCAATAGCCGCCGGCAATCCTAGCATAGCGCAACCAGATACTAAGGGTTCTTCCTGTGCGGTTTTTACCGCAAGGTATCCGCCTCCACGAAATCCCACTAGCACTATATCCTCATTCTTCACAAGTGGATGTTTTGATGTAAAGGTAACCGCGGCTCGAATGTTTTCAACACGTCTACCATCATCCAGCTCCCTAAACGCCCCTTGACTCTTCCCTTGCCCTGGATCGTCGAAATCAAAAACAGCGACACCAGAAGCGCATAGATCTTCAGCGATCGATCCCAGCAAATATTCTTCACCATGCATAACAGGTCCATCGTCAAAAACAAGAACAACCGCCGAAAAAGGACCCTCTCCTTCTGGAATCAATAGACGTCCGGAAAGCAACGATCCATCACTTTCAAAAAATACATCTTCATATTTCATGTTATTCTTGGATTCGTATAAAACCTCCACTGTCTCTATATCAATCTCATCATTCTCTTTAGATTCAATGGGCACAGACTCTCCAGCAAAACGATTTATTAATTTTTCTACTTCACCAGGCAACTCCGTAAGTATAAAACGTATATCTTTATCCCGTATCTCAACAGAAACCAGAGTATGCGTATATTTCGTCATATCTACAATTGCCTCCGGAACACCCCCCCCAGTCACTATGAAGCGTTCCGTCTCGATTCTCTTCCCCATTACAGGAACATACGCGTCATCTACATAGCGAATTTCTATTTTATCTCTCAAAACCGGAATAGGCGAATCAATAGGAATCATTACCTCAAAAAACTGCGTCCCCTTACGCCAGTAATTATACAGTTCCATCATAGGCATATACATCATTACATTATATGGCGAAAACAAAGTGGTATTTTCCCCAGTTTCGAACCCCTTAAGATCAAAAAAAGCGGGAGGTTTAAGATACAACATATCGGTCCAACCTTCGCTCTGATTTACAGAAATTGATCGGATGGCTTTTCTCGCGCCTGTCTCTTCATCATAATATTTGATCGGCATAAGGGTTTTTCTTTTCAAGTAAAGTTCCTGGCGCTTAGAAGAATATCCGAGTCCCCCGGACCGATCTTCCATTCCCTTATATATGACTTTATCCTCCGTAACATACCGATCAATACTAGCGACACCATAGACATGCTCAGAAGTATACAATTCATAGTTAAATGTCTGATGACTCGCAATAGAGATATATACAAACGCCAAAACAATAAGCGCGGCTATAAGCAGAACTGATATAGTAAAAACTATGGTAAATTTTTTCATAATACGCTCAACTCACGAACTGATAAATCAAATTTCACATCTTCATCGCGTTCAGTTTTCGCAAAAACACCTTTTGTATCTATTTGTTCCACAATTTCCGCTGGGCAGCTCCCTAGGGCATGCCTGAAAGAAAAATACTCTCCGGATGCCAAGGTTGCCCCTGTGGTCTTTCTGCCCGAAAAAAGAGGAGAACGATTAAGAAAATCCTGATCAAGCGGATAAAACCAGTCTCTATATATTACAGCGCCATCGGGTCGTGAGAATACAACCTCTAGCATCATAGAAGTTATTGTTTTGCCAGAATTATTTTTCACCTTTCCGTCCAGCACAGGCATACCTTCAGGCGCCCCGAACTCTCTGCTTTTTTCACCGGATTTGACAGTTGAGCTATATATGTCGATATTTCCACGAAATATTTCTGCGGTTACCTTATAGATAAAATTTTGATAACGGGCTTCACCTACATTTTCTTTCCACTGAAGGTATACATTGTAACCAACCAGAACAGATAGCATGACCAGAACTACCATGAAAGAGGAAAAAAGAATGACATTGAAATGCTTGCTTTTCATTATTAGTTGTCCTGCTAGTCCTTTCTATAAATTTTCCTGATCTTGTTAAAATACGCGATCAACTTCGGCGATGCGTAATCCGGATACGTCCACGGCCAAGAAGAAAAGCTCCCATCCTTAAACAACAATGTGCCCTCGGCGAATATTCCTTTTCCAAGATATATTCTATGTGCGTAATTTTTTGTTGTTAACAACACCATCTTCGCTTCGGTAACATACCCTGGATCTATATTTACACACCGTTTTCCACCTCGTCGAGTCTCATCCTCAATACTATTTGCCTCAAGCTTAACGTTACAAATATCCTCAAGATCAATTTCTTTCTTAAAACAAATTAGTTTACGTTGCAAAGGTCGGCCAAATTCCGGATAGTAGTAGTCTGTTGAATCAAATGATCCGCACCAGTCAACAGGCTCGAGCTCACCATAAGACTCCTGAAGCTTCTTTTCCGCAAGCTCAAGGAATTCCTTATCTTTAAAAATAACACTCGCAAATAATTTGGTCGGTTTTTGTTTAATCTCAAACCCCATAACAACTTCTACTCGCCTACTGCCTGCAATACAAGATCACGCTGACGAGGACGTGTATCAAAATCACAAAAGATTATTTGCTGCCATGTTCCAAGCGTTAATTCACCATTTACAACTGGCACAGAAAACGATGGTCCCATCATAGTAGATCTGATATGTGAAGAACCATTATCATCATTCCAAGTCTTCCCATGTTCATAGATTTTATCGGACGGAGCGAAAACTTCCAATGCTTCCTTGAAATCTTCAACAAGATTTGGTTCATATTCTATCGTGCTAATGCCACCGGTGGATCCCGGATTAAAAACTACCAGTATCCCGTTTTTCATACCTGACAACTGAACAAAATCCCGACAATCGGAGGTTATATCCAATACATCCGTGTTTCCCTGAGTATTAATATTTAGGTTTTTTGTAATGATCATGTGGATTACTACAACCGCCGGTCTATATAATCTGCCAATTTCTCCCGATCGCCCGCTCTGAGAAAATTGAAGAATATGGCTACATCGTAATGCTCTGTTTTTCCATCTCTTACAACGGGATGTTCCCTTACCACCACACCCTCAATGTGAAGGATTACAGGAGGTGCGCCTTTTTCTTTACCAGGCAAAGCAAGAACTATATCCAGTCGAGTCATTAACGGAATAGAACTGGTAGTTTTACAATACACCCCACTTGCGCTGACATCAAGACTTTGAGTTATAACCCCAAAACCTTCCCCTTTTAGCTGTATCTCAATACCCTTATCCTTCACGCGGGGGAATTTTCGCCGTTCGTCTTTATCTTTTCTGTTCTCTTTCCTTCTATCAATGCTTTTTCCCATCTCACCATTCCTTTTGTTCGACTTTTCCCAGCCTATCATCCCGGAGGCCAGGTGAATTTTCGACCACCCAAAAGATGCAAATGCAAATGAAAGACTTCCTGCCCTGCATCTTTATTGCAATTCATCACAATCCGATAACCGTTTTCCGAAACACCGGCTTCTTTAGCGATGTCCCGTATCTTCAGAAGCATCCTCCCTATGACCTCAGAGTCTTCATGCGATAATTCATTAACCGATCTTATATGTTTCTTTGGTATAAACAAAAGATGTAGCGGCGATTGTGGATTCATATCCTTAAAAGCGAGCATCTCGTCGTCTTCATAGACAATGTCTGATGGTATCGTTTTATCCGCTATACCGCAAAAAATGCAATCCTCGTTCATGGTGAATGTATTATAACATCTCATAAAACCAGGGGCAAGAATAAAGGATAATGATCACGCAAGTAGGGGCGAATAATGTAGGGGCAGGTTCCAAACCGTGTGATCCTACATGGCTATATAAGAAGGTTCCGCAAAGCCAAAGGCGAAGCGAAACCTGCCCTGAAACGTAACCATATTTTTCATGATATTAATAATGCGCAGATACCAGGGCGGGTTTAGAACCCGCCCCTACTACAATCATCAATCATAAGTGAATACTCGTTTTCAGAATACACTTTCACACCGTGCCTGCGTAACAATGCCGTGGTGACCCCCTGACCTTCGCACAGAGTGCCGTTGAATCTTCCTGCATGTATTCTATCAACACCGCATGATGGGCTGTGTTTTTTCAAAATAGCCACCTTAACATTATGTCGAAGCGCCTCGTCCAAAGTCCTTCTCGCCCCGATCAGAAAACTCTCTGTATTATCTTTTCCAGAACATGACATGACGCGGGCTTTTCCATCAAGAACATCAGAGCCTATCCCTCCAACGATTTCGTGTCTCTCTCGCGGCACAGACAGCCCCCCGAGCATTTCGGGACACAGGGGGATATAATCAGTTATCCCCGCCACGCATTTACAGACACGCGCCTTTCCGTCATAGGCACACTTGACACCTGTAAGACATGAGCTAATAATGATTTTAGAAGGCATAGATTATAAACCAGGAGTTCACTTATTTTTACATGACAACTCATACAAAGCCAAAAAAAGTAGGGGCACCACAAAGGGTGCCCCTACAGCTTCATGTTTCGCTTGTACAGGGCACGGCATGTCGTGCCCCTACTAATTTTATTCTTTTGCCGCTTCTTCCGCCGCCTTCTGCTTGTCGGCTTCGGCCTTCTGTTTATCAGCTTCGGTTTTCGTTAAATAACACTTTTTGTTGCAATAAAACGCGGCATTACGATAGTACCAAATTTTCTTTACAAATGCCTTACCACAGGATGCACATTCAGTTGGCCTTTGCGGCTTAGTGCTCCTTGCCTGAAACCCTTTTTTCTCTTCTGGGGCCTCTTCCTCTTTTGAAGCTTCTTCTGCCGGAGCCTCTCCTGTCTTAGCTTCTGCTACTGGAGCTTCTTCTGTCTTAGCTTCTGCTACTGGAGCTTCTTCTGTCTTAGCTTCTGCTACTGGAGCTTCTTCTGTCTTAGCTTCTTCTGCCGGAGCTTCTTCTGTCTTAGTTTCTTCCGCCGAGGCTTCTTCTGCCTTCACTTCTTCAGTTTTTGCCTCTCCAGCAGATACCTGCGCTTCAGCTACTGGTGTATCTTCCTTTACTTCCGCAGACTTCTGCTCTATTTTAGCGTCTTCTTCAGCGTTAGTTTTCTTTACATTCTGCTCATCGCTATTACTCATATTTCCTCCGTTTTACTATCTGTCTTTGATTTCATCCATTTCGTATAGATATAGTTCAGTATTCGGCTTCGATCGTCACTTTTTATCTGCTTTATTTTTACGCCGCCCTCATGTACTTTTGACCCACTCTCCTGAGGAATGGTCCAAGCAATCTCACCAGTCACAATGACCGGTATATTATCACCCGGGATCAACATTTCGATTTCTACATTCTCGCCCCGTTTGATATTCTCGCCACTCGCAACTCCCAATCCGTCACGACTGAAATTCTTAACCGTCACATGCTTTTTATCGTTATTTTTACCAAAAAAGGCTTCCATTAAGACGTCAAATCTCATATAGTTGCGTTTTTCTCTCATCTGTCTCCTTGTTAATCTCCACGCACATAAGCGTAGTACTTGAATGCGCCCTCAATCTTCTTCGAAAACTAATAAATGTCCGAATCTTATACACCCAATCAAATCTATGAGTATAATTGGGTACCGATATAATACATACAAAGATGTGGTTTGTCCAGTTAAAATATGCAGGCATAAAAAAAGAGGCGAAAAATTTCGCCTCTTTTTTTATATGAATTGTGTCAGGTTATTCACTAAACACAAATTCAGGCTCCAAAACCGGCTGATAATCTTCCGGAATTGGGAACGGGAACGTAACAGCTTCATACACGCCAGCTCCGGTTCTTACTATAAACATACCGACACCTTTAGCCAGGCCCATCGTTAGCCCAACCAGTATGTTATCTTCTACACTGGTATCATAAATATTTTTGGGAAGCTCAACCCACCCTGTTAATATGTTAGCAAGTCCTCTGCCAAGTTTTTTTGCAGGATCCTGTGCATAGCACTGAGTAGCCATACCCAAAACAGCAACCACCATTAAACACACCATTAAAACTTTAAAAGCCTTCATAATCGCTTTCACCCCCTTCTAAAATGTCCGTTGTTAACTATAGTCTGGAGTATATCATACGCTTTTTTCATTGTCAAGTTCATGCGGTAAGCACATCACTGACCATACTGGCAACTCTAACCTTGTCCTTGTCGCTAATGTCAGTAAATTCAATCCCGACATCATACTCATTAGTATCTTTGGTATTCAAGGGCCTTCTTCGTATCACCCAAACAATGGTTCCCTGGCACGAGATGGGACCTTCTTTCTCGCTGAAATAAAGATCCAGATTGGCCATTTTAAATAGGTCAAATTCTTTCCCAAGAATAACACAAATCCCACCCGCACCAACATTTTCTGTGAAAGTTTCAAACACTTCTTCCCTACCGCGATCTGACACACGGATCAGGCATCTATAATTGATGCGTGGAAATTTACGTTTATCTATTCCTTCCCATAACATAACAATAAAAGGATACACTATGGCACCCGTTCTGACAAGTGGGAAACAAAGAATAGCGTACAACGGTTAGGATGCAGGTATCAAGTATCAGTTGTCAGCTTTTCGTAATGATCAGTAGTTTTCCTGAACTAGGTCCTCTCAACCCTCAATAGCTACTTTGTGAACCTGGTTCAAATATCATACTGCCCCTTTTCTCGCCCCTCGCCTCGAACCTCATGTCTCTCGCCTTTTCCTGATGACTGATGGCGGAAAGCTGACGGCTTTATTCCTTGCCCCCATATTTACTAGATGATATAATGTGGTCATGTATTGTACGCATTATGGATTCCGTGAAAACCCGTTCAATGTCACCAGTGACCCAAGCTTTCTTTATTTGAGCCATACCCACAAAGAAGCTTTGAGTCACCTACGATACGGTATCGAACAAAGAAAAGGTTTTATCGAAATTACCGGAGAGATCGGTGCTGGAAAAACCACACTTTGTCGTTCTCTGCTTAATAGTCTAGACACCAGCACTAAAACATCCCTTGTTTTCAATCCTAATCTCCCTGAGATACAGCTTCTTGAAGCTATAATGCTGGATTTCGATATCATTCCTGAACGCCGAAACAAGGTAACCTTCTATAGGCAAATTAATAATTTTCTTCTCGAACAACTCAACGTTGGAAATAATGTTGTGCTTATAATAGATGAGGCTCAAAATCTCCGCAACCCTACTCTTGAATCAATACGTATGTTATCGAATCTTGAGACAGAAAAAGAAAAGCTTCTGCAAATCGTTCTTGTTGGACAGCCTCAACTGAGGGAAAAACTTAACGCTCCAAACCTTGTACAATTTAGGCAACGAATAGCTGTCAGTTTTCACATTCAGGCACTAAAGGCAGAAGAAGTTAAGGAATACATCAACCATCGAATACAAATAGCCGGAGGATCCGACAGCGTAACGTTTAGCGATGACGCGGTATCTCTAATCGCGAATCACTCCAATGGTATCCCCAGAGTTATCAATATTGTTTGCGATAAATCCCTATTGCTAGGCTTCGTCAAAAATACGTCACTTATAGACCGGTCTATCATTCAAACCAGCATTGAGGAACTTAGAGGCAATATAACCTTTGCCGGGGTTTAATATGAGCATCATTTCCGAAGCATTAAAAAAAGCTCAATCAAAACGCACAGAAGAACTCGTACTGAGAAGCGGAGATGACGGAAGTGTTGTACTGCAAAGTCGCACCACTCCTCACTCCACCAAATCCAGACAACCAAGAATTATTCTGTATGTAGCAATAGTCCTCGCAGTCTTTATCCTCGCTGGTGCTGCTTTGTTGTATTGGAACCAGCACGGGGTCAAAAGCGATCCAAATGAATTTATATCTGAAATTAAAAAAGCAGAAAAAACCGAAAAACAATCAATAGGATTTTCCTCACCCACTATCCAGGAAAATACCACAAAAACCCCACCGGTAGTTCCCCCTATAGTCGCCGAGATAGCACCCTCAAAAGCTCCTACTCTCGAAGGAATAATGTACTCCCCTTTGAGGCCGCAGGCTATACTAAATGGTCGAATTGTCTCTAATGGAGATGCTATTGATGGGTTTACCGTGGTAGAAATTTTTCCTGACATGGTTACTCTTAAGTCCGGCGAAGAAACCCTTACCCTTCGCATACGCTAAACCGCCAGTAACATTCAATAGAAAGTGTCAGTCTACTATCACTTCTCTTATATCCTGAGGCATTGCTATGGGCTTACCCTTTGTATCTATAAAAACATGCTTGGTATAACCCGTGGTAACGATTAGCCCATCCTTCTTGATAGCATATTCAAATATCAATCGAGATCTTCCAACATCACCTAACCAAGTTGTTATGGTAAAAATATCATCATATCTTAGTGGTGCTTTATAGCGGCAGGAAGCTTCAGTAACAGGCAGATAAATCTTGCGCTCTTTTTCTATACGATTGTAGTCCAACCCTTTTTCTCGGAAAAATTCGGTTCTAGCCACCTCAAACCAGACAAGATAATTCGAATAATACACTACTCCCATCTGGTCTGTTTCAGCATATCGAACTCGCAACTCAAGAGTATATTCTTTCATTTTATTTGACGTACTGGCGGATAACGCTTTTAATGAGAAGTTCGGGGATATTCTCAACAACCTTAACCGAGCCTATTCGGATGGGCAAGACAAAACGATTATTTCCCGCGATGAATTTCTTGTCATGCAGAAATGAGCTCACTACTTCTTTAAACGGAACATTGCGCGCTGTAAGCTGCAAACCGGCGTTTTTCAATAGGTTTTTTATTCGCTCGAGATCATCAACCTTGAGCATTTCAAGCCTTACGGCTATTTCGCCCGCCATCACCATACCTATAGCAATTGATTCACCGTGATTATACGCGGTAGAATACCCCGATGCGGTCTCTATCGCGTGCCCTAGCGTGTGTCCAAAATTTAAAACTATCCTGACATCTTTTAGATCAAATTCATCCTCTTTAACTATCCCCGCTTTTATGGATGCACATTCTTGGATAACATTTTCAATAATTTTTTTATCCAGAGACAGTATCTTTTTAACGTTATCTTCCAAATAGCTAAAAAATGTACGACTACTAATAATTCCATATTTAATAATTTCAGCCAGACCATTACGTATTTGTCTTGCCGGAAGAGTTTTCAAAAAGCTTGGATCTATCAAAACAACACTCGGCTGTTTGAAGGCGCCAATCAAATTTTTTGCTTCGGGAAGATCTATTCCCACCTTCCCTCCTATTGACGAATCGACCATAGCAAGAAGGGTTGTCGGAATCTGAATAATAGGAACACCACGTCTATATGTAGCGGCGACAAATCCCGCCAAGTCCCCCACAACTCCGCCACCGAGAGCCACAATAAGTGGACGATGCATGCGAGTTTTTCTGGTAATTTTCTGAACAACATTTTGATATATCCCCACAGACTTTGAAGATTCCGAAGAAGGCACGATAACACGGTAAACTTCATCTGGTAATCTATTAAGTATTGGTGATACCAGTGCGGCAGTTTTTGCGAGAACGGTCCGGTCAGTTATAAACACGATCGGTCCCGTAAAATTCAGTTCTTTAATGACTCCTGGTAGTTTGGAAACTACTCCGTTTCCGACAAGGATATCATAGCTTCTTTCGCCAAGTGATACTTTTATCTTCTTCATGATACGTAAATATAGCACAAAAACTTCTGAAAGGCAAAAAAGGTGATAATATACCACGAATTGTGAATGGTAAAGGGTGTATGATCTGTAGGGGCACGGCATGCCGTGCCCTACAGATCAATCTCGATACTGATCTAATAATGCTTCCGGAAAACCAATATTTCGTACTACGATCTCTCCGCAAACCGTCGGTCCGTCTTTTTCAAAAAACCCTGTTTTAGGAAAGCCAAAAGTAATAGTCTGGGTGGCTTTTATACAATTTTTGTCCCCCTCGCCAGTGGTTGCGTCTAGGCCGGAAGGAACGTCCACCGCATAACAGGGAATATTCAGTCCATTAATAATATTGCCCAATTGCGACACCTCAAGCGGTAACTCTCCGTGAAATCCCGTCCCAAAAATTGAATCAACCAGAGCTGAAAATTCTTCGCGACAAGTCTCGTCGGACAAAAAATCAGTCAAGGGTAGCATCGACACGCCTGCTTCTATCGCCATATCGTAATTGTCACGCGCACACGTTCCGTCGTTTTTCAACTCTCCGATTAGAAAAACAACAGGACTACCCGGATATTCTTCCTCCACGTGGCGCGCTATCACGAAACCATCCCCACCATTATTACCTTTGCCGCAAAAAATGGCTATTTTCTTCCTCTTCAAAGAACTAAGCTCAGAAATCACATGCTCCGCAACGACTGTCCCCGCGTTTTCCATAAGAACAGCAGCGGCAACACCATGCTCATCCTGCGCTTTTCTGTCTATTTCGGACATAATTTTAGCGGTAACAGATTTTATCATGATGGGGTTATTTGATTTTTGTTCC
>CAYZXR010000032.1:0-10531 GCA_964482475.1 uncultured Planctomycetia bacterium
TTCAAAATCCAGTGGGGGCAACTCCGTGTGGGTTCAAGTCCCACCTCCGGTACCAAAAATTCTAACGAATTTTCGTCAAAAGGCATCCGAAAACGGATGCCTTTTTGTTTATTCGTCGCAAAAATCATCACAAACAAGTTTGCATGCCTTTTGCTCCTCATGAAATATACCGGGGTAGGGAAGCTTTGGGGGAAAGTCCTGAATGGCGCTTTCCCACCTCCGGTACCAAAAATTCTAACGAATTTTCGTCAAAAGGCATCCGAAAACGGATGCCTTTTTGTTTATTCGTCGCAAAAATCATCACAAACAAGTTTGCATGCCTTTTGCTCCTCATGAAATATACCGGGGTAGGGAAGCTTTGGGGGAAAGTCCTGAATGGCGCTTTCCCACCTCCGGTACCAAAAATTCTAACGAATTTTCGTCAAAAGGCATCCAAAAGCGGATGCCTTTTTGTTTATTCGTCACGAAAACCATTGTGAACAAGCTCCCATGTTTTTCGTTCCTCATAAACGTGTACCGTGTGGGGAAGCTTTGGGGGAAGCTTTGGATGAAAACTGGATCCCCTTTTCCACCTCCGGTACCAAAAATTCTTAATGGATTTTTAAAAAAAGACATCCCAAACGGATGTCTTTTTCTTTATTCGTCGCAAAAATCATCACAAACAAGCTTGCATGCCTTTTGCTCCTCATGAAATATACCGGGATGGGGAACCCGGTTCACCGACCAAACGGACAGGGCGCCTTTAATCTTAAAAATGGGGACACTTGCAAGGTTAAATTCGCAAACGGTAAAAATAAACGGAAAATCCCCATCTTTCCAACATTTAAGCATCAAAAAACGTATTTTTTCGAAACTTACATTTCATATGGACTTGTATGGCAAAATACGTTGACAACCTATTATTCGGGTGATATATTACTTTTTCACTAATGCGGGGCTGTAGCTCAGCTGGAAGAGCGCGTGCATGGCATGCATGAGGTCAGGGGTTCGAGCCCCCTCAGCTCCACCATGTCTTCGCCAGATTGTATGAAGAACTTATGGCTTCGACTGGCAAGCCGTGAATTTGTGTGGTTTGTAGAGGATAGCAGGAGTGCAGGGCCGCGACCGAGGGATACGTTCCCGAGGAAGTCCTTAGGCCAGAGGGCCTAAGGGAGCCCCCTCAGCTCCACCATTGCGCCGATATATTTTATGGCGGAATGAGTTAGTTGTAATGGATCGGGTGGGGAGTTTTTTTATCTCTGTTTTTTTTTAAACTCTCTACTGTAAACAAGTTATAAAATGGAGGGGAAAAATGAAAGAATCCCTAAAAGAGCAGTTTGGTCCACATTTGATGCTGGATCTCAGAAAATGTTGTGGCGAGAAACTTAAAGATTATAAACACATATTTAGTGTCTTGGATGAACTTCCGGATAAGATCGGTATGACGAAAATAACACAGCCGTATGTGTTTCCTTATAGCGGGCTTGTGCCTGAAGATAAGGGGATTACCGGTATGGTTATTATTGCTGAAAGCCATATATCTATACATACCTTTCAGGAAAAAGACTATTGTTTTGTTGACGTTTTTTCGTGCAAGGATTTTGATGTAGAAGTCGCGGCCAATTACATAATAGATGCTTTTGAATCGAAGGAATATGATAAACACGTGGTTGAACGGGGAAAAGACTTTGTAAGGCACAAACAGCCTCAAATGAGTACTGTTGTCTAATCCCGATTATCTGGTGGATGCAATGGGGCAGAAAAAGATTTTTGCGGGTTTAGATAAGCAATTCACAGCTCTGGATATGGCCCGTATAGCTATTTTGCCGGTTGCTTACGATATTACAAGTACTTGGATTAAAGGGGCCGATAAGGGCCCCTTTGCTATTATAGACGCATCTCACGCTCTAGAATTTTACGACATAGAAACGGATTTCGAAGTATACCGATCAGGGATCCATACTTGCGAAACATTGGTCATTAAAGCACCTCCAGAGGAAATGGTCCGTATTGTTGAAAGAGATGTAACTAACCTTATTTCAGCTGGAAAATTTGTAGTTCTTTTAGGTGGTGAACATTCAGTAACTATTGGAGCGGTCAAGGCGTTTGCCGCAAAAACAGAAAATTTCAGTGTTCTTCAATTAGATGCGCATGCTGATTTGCGTGACGAATATGAGGGCTCAAAATGTAACCATGCTTGTGTTGCGGCACGTATAAAAGAAGAAGTAGATTCTCTTGTGCAGGTAGGAGTGCGAAGCATGTCTGTCGAGGAAAAAGACGCGGTTGTCCCGGAAAAGATGTTTTACGCTAAAGACGTTATTGCGGGGCAAACAGGTTGGGTTGATAAAGTTGTTGATCAGTTATCTGACAATGTTTATGTGACGGTAGATTTGGATGTTTTTGACCCATCAATCATGCCCTCAACCGGCACGCCGGAGCCAGGTGGTCTTTCATGGTATGATGTTATGACGCTGCTTGCGGTTGTTGCGAAAAAAAAGAATGTGGTTGGGTTTGATTGTGTTGAACTTTGTCCCAATGAGGCAACTAAAGCTCCGGATTTTTTGGCGGCAAAACTTGTATATAAATTTCTAAGCTATATTTATAAAAATAAAAAATCGTAAAGGAAAACATGCAACCATATGAATTCGAAAAGATAGAAAAAAAGTGGCAGAAAGCATGGAAAGATGAAGGTCTTTTTAAGGTTGATACGAAAGACTACTCAAATAAGTATTATTGTCTCATGATGTTTCCTTACCCGTCGGCAGCGCTACATGTGGGGCACGGACGAAATTATATTATAGGCGATGTGGTAGCAAGATATAACATGATGAAGGGGCTTAACGTTCTCACGCCTATGGGGTGGGACGCGTTTGGTCTACCTGCGGAAAATGCCGCTATTAAAAATAACATTCACCCATCTGAATCTACAAAGAATAATATTTCCATGATGAAGCGTCAGCTTGATTCATGGGGAGTGAATTATGATTGGGATCGGGAAGTATCATCCTGCACGCCGGAGTATTACAAGTGGACACAGTGGATATTTCTTAAATTCCATGAGAAGGGTTTAGCGTATCGGAAAAAGGCGTTTGTGAACTGGTGCCCGTCGTGTAACACCGTTTTAGCTAATGAGCAAGTAGTTGATGGAGCATGTGAGAGATGTGACAGCGGTGTGGAACAGAAAAATCTCGAGCAGTGGTTTTTTCGGATCACCGAGTATGCGCAGAGGTTGCTTGATGACATTGACAAGCTTGATGAATGGCCCGAAAAGGTCAAGACAATGCAGAGAAACTGGATAGGCAGGTCAGAAGGTGTAAATATTGATTTCCCGATAGTGGATTCCAATAAAAAATTAACTTGTTTTACGACGCGGGTGGATACTATATATGGGTGCACATACATGGTGTTGGCCGCGGAGCATCCTATGATAGAAGAATTGATCGCCGGTAATTCGGAAGCTGACGCGATTATGGATTTTGTGAAGGAAGTGAGGAACGAGTCCCGGATAGAGCGCATGCAAACCGAAGTGGAAAAGAAAGGCATATTTACAGGACATTATGTTGTAAACCAGGTGAACGGTCGAAAGCTTCCTTTATGGATAAGCGACTATGTGCTTATGGAGTATGGTACCGGGGCGGTTATGGCTGTTCCGGCACATGATGAAAGAGATTTCGCCTTTGCGAAAAAATATGATCTTCCGATTGAAGTTGTAATTGATGATCCCGAAAAACCGCTTGATGCTAGCAAACTTGATGCGTCTTACGAGGAAGAGGGTGTTCTTGTTGCGTCCAGCCAATTCGATGGCGTTAAAAGTAATGAAGCTAAAGAAAAAATAGCGGATTATATGGAAACTGAAGGTATTGGCAGGAGGTCTGTTCATTTCAGACTAAGGGACTGGCTGATATCGAGACAACGATATTGGGGTGCGCCTATCCCCATGGTCTATTGTGATAGGTGCGGCATAGTTCCTGTGTCCTGCAGTAAGCTTCCGGTTCTTTTGCCGGAAGGCGCGGAATTTAAACCGACAGGTGAATCTCCGCTTAAAAGTGCCGAAGGGTTTGTGAACACAGAATGTCCCGCTTGTGGCGGCGCTGCTAAGCGCGAAATAGATACTATGGATACATTTGTTGATTCCAGCTGGTATTATTTGCGGTATATTTCTCCTAATTTGACAGATAAACCTTTTGATACAGGAGATGTAAATAATTGGCTTCCTGTAGATCAATATATAGGAGGGGTTGAACACGCTATACTGCATTTATTATATTCTCGTTTTGTCACTAAAGTTTTGCATGATATGGGATATGTCGGGTTTGATGAACCCTTTAAGAGATTGTTCACTCAGGGCATGATAGTGAAAGACGGCGCAAAGATGTCGAAATCCAAGGGCAATGTTGTTTCGCCGGACGCGCTTATCGAAAAATATGGTGCGGATACGGTGCGCTTATATACGTTATTTATAGGGCCTCCTGAGAAAGACGCTGAATGGTCAGACAAGGGCGTAGAAGGGTCATACAGATTCCTCAAGCGAGTATGGAACATCCAGGACATTCTTTCCGGGGCGAAAGAAAAAGGTAACGCGGATATTGAAAAAGCTCTTCTGCGTAAAATGCACCAAACGATCAAAAAAGTGACTGACGATATAAATGGCGGGTTCCATTTTAATACCGCTATAAGTGCTGTTATGGAATTAGTGAATCACATCTATTCAGGTATCGAAAATGCCGGAGATGAGGCTTATGGTAAGAGTGTGCTAGGCGAAGTATTGAAGAATATGATACTTCTTTTGGCGCCTTTCGTTCCGCACGTGGCTGAGGAAATGTGGTCAAAGCTTGAGGGAGATGAAGGTATTTTTAAACAGGAGTGGCCTGTTTATAGAGAAGATATGTTGTTTGCGGATACGGTTATCGTTCCGGTTCAGGTAAATGGTAAACTGCGTTCTAAGATCGAGATCTCCCGGGGACTGACAGATGAGGAGATTAAAGAAGTCGTACTTGCCGATAAGAAGGCAAAAGGTGCTATCGGAGAGAAAGAGGTTCGCAAGTGGATAATTATTCCGGATAAGCTCGTTAATATTGTTGTTG
The DNA here is from genome assembly GCA_964482475.1 of uncultured Planctomycetia bacterium. GTDB lineage: Bacteria > Omnitrophota > Gorgyraeia > Tantalellales > Tantalellaceae > JAHJBY01. The sequence continues at coordinate 5,064 of CAYZXR010000032.1, forward strand.
GATAAAAGGAGATGCCCTGTGAAGGTTCTTATTACCGGTGCCGGCGGATTGATCGGGTATGAAGCTTCAAAGTTTTTTCTGGAACTCGGTGCGGAAGTAACGGGTATCGATAACAATATGCGAAAATACTTCTTCGGCGATTCCGGCGACGTCTCAGGTAATATAGAAAACCTCGCATCAACTGACAAGACATTCAACAACCTGACTATAGACATTCGATCAAGGGAAGGTGTCCTGGATATATTTAAGGAAACCGGTCCATTCGATCTTATTATACATGCCGCCGCACAGCCTTCACATGATTGGGCGGCAAAAGAGCCCTTCACAGATTTTGATATTAATGCCGTTGGTACATTAAATCTACTGGAAGCTTTCAGGCTTTATTCTCCCCGTGGTGTTTTTATTTTTGTTTCAACAAATAAAGTGTACGGAGATACGCCCAATAAGGCCGCATTGGGCGAACTCGATAACCGTTATGATTACGAGGAAGATCAAAAAATTGCGGGTATTTCAACTAAAGGCGTGAATGAAAACCTGACGATAGACGGGGCTACGCATAGTTTATTTGGGGTATCGAAGGCTTCTGCCGATCTTCTTGCGCAGGAATATGGAAGATATTTCGGGCTTAATGTAGGTGTTTTTCGGGGAGGATGTTTGACTGGACCACAGCACTCCGCTGTAGAGCTTCACGGTTTTCTTTCCTATATAATAGACTGTGCGGTGAAAAAAAAGCCGTATACCATATTTGGATACAACGGAAAACAGGTAAGAGATCAGATACATTCTCGTGATGTTGTTAGCGCATTCCACGAATTCTATAAAAAACCAGGAAAAGGTATAGTCTATAATATTGGTGGTTGCAAACAAAATTCCGCCTCCATCTTAGAGATCATAGAAATACTAAAGAATGATTTTGGTTTAAAATTAGATCGTACTTATGTTGACCGGAATAGAATAGGGGATCACCTCTGTTACTATTCAGATATGACAAAATTCAAGCAGAATTACCCTCAGTGGTCCATCCGCAATACTTTACATGACATTATTGATGAAATAATAGCGGCTAAGCAGTAGTCGAGCCCTCAGATACTATGGTCTGAGTGTTTTGTCGTGAAAAAAATCACAAAAACATTGACAGATTGATATGTTTGAGAGATAATGTGATTATTGTTGTGAAATAAATCACAAAAGATACATACTGTATTTAACTTATAAATGCGTAAAATTGCTTTTACAGGGGGAAAATGATAACAAACAGAAATTGCATAGTACGTTTATCAAGATACAAAAAGGCGTTATATCGTTTTAAGGCTATGGGATTTGTGAAGTTTTTTTCAGATACTCTCGGCGAAGCGGTTGGCGTAGCACCATCTCAGGTGAGAAAGGATTTCTCTTTGTTCGGTATTTCAGGGAATCGAAGAGGCGGGTACAATCTGGATCAGCTTATAAAAAAATTGCAGAACATCCTTGGTAAAGATCAGATCCAAAAGGTCGTAGTTGTTGGAATGGGGAACATCGGTAAGGCTCTTATAAGTTATCGAGGGTTTGAAAAAGAAGGGATACAAATAGTTTCCGTGTTTGATATTGATCCCGCTAAATTTGAAAAAGATCAAACAGTTCCGGTACTTCCTCTTAATGAATTTAAATCTTTTGTGCAGGACAACAATATCCTTATTGGTATTATTGCTGTTCCTGATATTGCTGCTCAACAGGTTCTTGATATGATGAGCGCTTCAGGTATTAGAGGGGTTTTAAATTTCGCGCCGATACGATTAAAAAGTGATAAAGACACAGTAATAAGCAATGTCAATTTTGAGTTAGAATTAGAAAACCTGATCTATTTTGTAAACGCGGCTGAAAAGCAGGAACTGATAAATGAAGACAAGATCGCTTAGATCAAAGATATTTGTATCATTCTTCATAATAGTTATTGCTATTGGGATCAGCATAGCTTCGTTGGGATTTTATGTCATCAAGATCCAGATCATTGATCGAGCTCAGACTCAGGTTAAGAGTAACCTTCAAATAGCCCGTGCTGTATACAATTCCGAGATAGACAAAATGAAGATTGCGTTTGATACTTCAGTATACTCGGATGATCCGGAGGCTTTGGCTGAGAGTTTAGCCGTATTGAAAGAAAATCTCGACTTAGATTATATCTATGTTGTGAATTCAGATGATTGTGAGGCTAATAAAAACGCTATTATCAGCGCGGCATTTTCCGGAGAAAGTGTGGGAGCAACAAGAATAGTTACTCAGGAGGAATTTTCTGATACAGGCGATGTTTTGGCTTCTGAGCTTGAACTTCCAATCAAATTTACCCCCAAAGCCAGGCCAACGGACAAAAAAACAGTAAAGAAACTTATGGTTATTGAGTATGCGCGTCCGGTGTTCGATACTTCTGGTAAAGTGATTCGAGTTGTGGGCGGCGGAGAGATCATTAATAAGAATTTTGAGATAGTGGATAAAATACATGATTTTGTATTCGAGGATAGATTATATGATTCAAAACCAATGGGCACGGTTACTATTTTTCAAGATGATGTGCGTATAGCGACCAACGTTTTAAATGATGAAAATGAAAGAGCCGTTGGGACAAGGGTTTCAGATGATGTTTACAAACAAGTGATTGAGGAAGGAAGGCCATGGTTTGGCAGGGCTTTTGTTGTCACTGATTGGTATTTGACAGCGTATGAGGACATCAGAGATATTGACGGTAACATAATAGGTATGTTGTATGTTGGGGTGCTTGAAAAACCATTTTATGATTTTGGACGTAATATGTTGTTTGTATTTCTCGGGGTCATGTTTGCTGTTACAGTTCTTGGGGTCATACTTTCATATATACTCGCAATAGCGATTTCTCGCCCGGTGGTCGGTTTGCTTGTAAAAATCAAGCAAATTTCAGATGGCAATTTGAAACACCGTGCGGATAAAGGAAGCTCAATAAGGGAATTGAATGAATTAGCTTTTAATTTTAATTCCATGACAAAGAAATTACAGGAACGGGATGAAAAACTGAGTATATCTAATGAGAAATTAGAAAATTTAAACAAAAGTTATCTTGATCTCATAGGTTTTGTTTCACATGAGCTTAAGGGGATTTTAGCTTCAACTGTGCTTAACGCTTATGCCGTTCGAGACGGGTTTCTTGGAATGATTAATTTTAAACAGAGAAAAGCTCTTGATTCTGTTGCCAGAAACCTTGATTATCTTACGGCGACTGTAAAAAACTTCTTAAATTTAAGCAGAATAGAGAAAGGTGAGCTTAATCTCAATATGATGGAATTGTCATTGAAAGAGGATATTTTTGAGACTTCTATCGAGTCATTGATGCCGCGTGCGGAGGAAAGGCATATTCATGTCATCAATCGGGTCGATGAAGCGATAGAGGCAAAAGGTGACGCGGATTTATTGTTGATCGTTGCTAACAATCTCATCGGTAACGCTATAAAATACGGTGATGAAAATGGAGAGGTTGTGATTTCTTCACGCGCGCTAGAGAACATGATAGAAGTAGAGGTTTATAATGACGGTCGCGTGATAACAGAAGAAGAAAAAGAAAAACTTTTCAAAAAATTCAGCAGATTAACTAATGAGGGAAGTAAAAAGGTTAGAGGTACGGGACTTGGTCTTTTTATTACTAAAGATATAGTGGAAAAACATGGCGGTACTATTCGTGCGGAATCGCGTGAGAAGGGTAACGCTTTCATTTTTACTTTGCAAATATAGAACTAACTACAGAAATATTTTTTAGAGGAGGAAAAATGGTAACACCTTTGGATATTGTGAAGAAGAAACGTGCTGAAGCTATTAACAGGATTGTAGGACAAGGATATCTTTCCACAAAAAGAGTTTATGTGGGGATGGCTACTTGTGAGATAGCGGCCGGTTCAGATGAAGTAATGGCTGTTTTTAAGACTGCCATTGAAAACGGTATCGGGGATGTCTATTTGAGCCAGAAAGGATGTGCCGGAAGGTGTAATCTTGAGCCTACCGTTGAAGTGGTTGAAGAGGGTAAAATACCTGTTAAGTATGGCAGAGTCACACCAGAGATGGCAAAGGAAATCATAGAAAGACACATAAAGAACAACGAAGTAATAAAAGAATGGATCATTGAATAAATCTTAACATTAGAGGTCAATCATGGTTGATAAAACTGAGAAATATGTAATAACGTTATGTGCCGGAACTTCCTGTGCTCATAAGCGGTCCAGCGATTTGCAAAGTGCGCTGTTGAATGAAATAGAAAAACATAATTTGCAGGATAAGGTCAGGATAAATATTTCCGGATGTTTGGGAATGTGTGATAAAGGTCCGATCATGATAGTTAACCCTAAATATACGATATACGGTTCCGTATCCGTTGACGACATTTCCGAGATCATTGAACAACATATTTTGAAGGGAACTCCGGTTGCAAGATTGGTTATTGATGAGGATCATCTGTTTAATAGATTTTACCGTGTTTTTGGGGATGTAAATTTTTTTGGTAGACAGATGAGAATAGCGCTCAGAAACTGCGGTATCATTGATCCTGAGAATATAGATACTTATCTTTCGGTGAGGGGATATGAAGCTATGGCCAAAGTTCTAACTGATATGTCTCCTGAAGACGTAATATCAGAAGTAAAAAATTCAGGGTTACGTGGTCGCGGTGGAGCGGGATTTCCCACAGGACTTAAATGGGGATTTACTAATAAGAGTGTATCGGACAGAAAATATGTGATATGTAACGCTGATGAGGGAGATCCAGGGGCATTTATGGATAGAAGCGCGATAGAGGGAGATCCGCATACTATCGTAGAGGGAATGATAATAGGTGCTTATGCCATAGGTGCTTCAAGGGGTATTGTTTACATAAGAGCTGAATATCCGCTTGCCATCAAACGTTTGGAGAAAGCGATAGCTGACGCTAGAGAACACGGATTTTTAGGAAAGAATATTTTAGAATCAGATTTTTCTTTTGATATAACAATAAAACTGGGTGCTGGGGCTTTTGTTTGTGGTGAAGAGACTGCTCTCATTCATTCCATAGAAGGATCCAGAGGGATGCCGCGACCCAGACCTCCTTATCCATCTGTTGAAGGGCTTTTTGGGTGCCCCACACTAATAAATAATGTTGAGACCTGGGCTAATATTCCAGTTATAATATTGGACGGATCGAAATGGTTTAGTTCCATCGGGACTCCCGGTAGTAAGGGTACAAAAGTTTTTGCTCTCGCTGGTAAAGTTAGCAATACCGGTCTCGTAGAAGTTCCAATGGGGACATCGTTACGGGAAATTATTTACGAGATTGGTGGCGGAATACCCGATGGGAAGAAATTCAAATCTGTTCAGACAGGCGGTCCTTCAGGCGGATGCCTTACAGAAAAGCACCTTGATACAAAGATAGACTATGAGTCTCTTGCTAAAGTGGGTTCTATAGTAGGATCAGGCGGGATGATAGTCATAGATGAGGATTCGTG
>CAYZXR010000033.1:0-10503 GCA_964482475.1 uncultured Planctomycetia bacterium
AAGCAGCACCGGCTATAACAAGCGAAAAGAGCGTAACCTGATTGGCGGTTATATTTGTATGAAGAAGAAGCCACGAGACCGGGAGAGCCATATCTCGTGTTATGTTCCTAACCATCCAGTTTCCTTTGGTCTTATACTCAGGTTTCTGACATATCTTATTGAGTTCCTTAAGAGTTTCCATCTTCTCCTTTAGCAATAGCAACATGAGTTTTCTTGAAGAACGCAGCTGTAACAAAAAGACCTACAAAATATACAAGATAAGAGATGCTCGTAGCTGTAGCAACCCCTACTATACCCCAGCCCCTTTTTATAAAAACTATATTTAGCAAAAGATTCAGCAGTATTGTTCCGGAGCAAACAAAGATCGAGTATTTCTGTTTGTTTATTGTTATTAAAAAGTGTCCGCAAAAAAGTGATAGTGATAAAAAATACGTACCAGCGATAAAAACTTTCATAGCAGATATCCCCAGAATATATTTCGGAATGATCCATCTAACTAGAAAAGGTAAAACCCCTATAGCAATAATAGTAAAGACCAAAAGTGGTAACCAAATTAAACGCAATATTTTCATCATTACACCATATACGTCTTCTCTTTTATCATTCTTAGCGTAAACCTCCTGAAACCTTGGATACAACACTATTCCTGCCATATTTGATACGTTATAAGCAAGATTCCCCATCATGAGAGCTATGCTGTAAAAACCTAGTTCTTCCGGACCCAGCATTTTTATAACAACAATTCTGTCCACGTTAGTAAGATTAGTAAACATAAAACCTAAAAGAACCAACGGAATCCCGATCTTTATCAACCTCTTTAGTTCTTCTCTGGACATTTGAAAAGCAAATCTAAGCTTCGAAAGTCCCAATAAAAGAAATACACTGAGAATGAAAACTAAAATATGTGTAAGATAAAGACCATATAGCTTGAAATTTTTGACAAGAAGAAGTATAAGAGCTACATTGGCAATAGATGTCACTATTTTCCCGACAGATTCCACCATGAATTTTTTATAAGCCCGCAACATAGTAACAATAAGGCTCTCAACCCTTTCAAGTACCACAACAAAAGCCATCGTAATCAGACCCCAAAATACAAACGGATTAAGCGTGTTCTTGAAAATCAAAGCGAGTGACGCTAGGATAGCACCAACAACTATTATCATAATGAACGAAAAAGAAAAACATACGTTTTTCACTTCATCTGAAATATCATTCTGCCCTTTACCACGAAAATATGCAATTTCCCTGGCTGCTGCTTTTGTGACACCTAAGTTGGTATAACTTGTATAGCTTTTTATGATACTTAGTCCTTGCCATATACCCATATAGTATGGCTCTAAAAAAGTACGCAATAAAAAACCACTCACCATGCCCAAGGCTTGGGAAACGTAACTTCCGGTACTGTATACAAAAAAATCTTTAAATATTTGTTTCCTTTTCATGATCTTTACACCACAGGTCACTTCTTAATGGCCGTTAGAATAAAATAACCTCCCTTAGCATGAGGCCCGGCCCCAAGTATCTCATTATTAGTAAAGCCCCTCATCTTTTTGTCAAAATAATCTACTATCTTGCCCTTCACACTGTCTTTTTTATTTTTTCCCTTTAACGACTCCATCATGCTTATAGTTTTATAGCTAAAATCCCTTAATCCGGTATCCCAGAAACGCATAGTAGAAGCTGTAAGATATGATATCGCATTTTCCAGACAAAGCCCAGCTTCGGAAAATAAACTTTCCCATTGTTTAGCATCATAACAATGTATGTTATACCTAGCCCTGCCTCTGTCCTTTTCCAATAATTTCCCTTTTTTGCAGGGGTCACTGGTTTTGTCGGCTAATGGATAATAATAAAGAAGCTCCCTATACCGGTCCGATGAAAGCACTAATATAGCCCTGCCGTCCTTCATCAAAACACGACTTACCTCTTTAAGCGCACTCTCTATATCTTGAACGTTTTTTAACACATTGGAAAACACTGTCCTGAAAGATCCGTCTTCAAAAGGCAACTCTGTAGCGTTTGCAACACAAGTTCTCTTATACAGCCCGGTTGAATCAGCCTTTTGGACAATATTAGGTTTTATATCAATTCCGGCTTCAACCTTACAAGGTTCAACAGCAAAGAACATATCACTAGCTTTATTAGCGACGGAATCGTATATATCTTTTTTGCTTAGATCTACCTCGTCAAACACATCATATCGCGGGGCAAAGACTCCTCCCCTCAATATTGCCGTAAAAACACCGTCACCACACCCAACATCTAACGCGGGTTCCTGCCATAAGTCGAGATCCGCTATAATCTTAGCCTCAATAGCCCTATTTACCGCGTTCTCCGGCCTAAGATAGTATACGGATAAAAACTTCTTAAGGAATCCATTTGTCTCGTCGTTAGTATTAAAACATCCCGGTCTTTTAGGCCACGTCTTAATAAGCGCGCCTAGAGATGATAAATAATCTCCCATTCTAAACGAACTAAATGTTCTTATGTTTATTGGATATCCACAAGAGGAACAAAGACGTGTGTCAGCTTCATTCTCTTTGCCGCAGATAGAACAGTTTATTTTTGACACAATATCTCCCTTATTTCCCCGGTGATCCTATTCACCGCTAAACCATCTCTGACTCCAAAAGCTTTTGCTATAAAATTTCGAGCTTTCGCTTGATATATTGACATCTTATTTTTTGATATGTTCATGGCCTCTCCAAAATCCTTCATTAGTTCACCCTCGCTATAAGCCAACCATGCCCCGCCTTCAGTCCCAATCGGGTACATTTCACCCTTACCCGAAAAATTTACTATAATCAATCTTTTCCCAAACATCATCACCTCCAGGCATGACGAAGACCATGATGATACAACAATATCACACCTACTTATCAATAAGCTCAGGTCTTCCTTATCGTAGAATGCAACATCCTCCCGAAAATGTTTCGCAATAAAGTTTTTTGTCTCTTCTTTGCGAATATCACGGGGGTGAAACTTAAAATGCAGTTTTACCCCCCCATGCTTCTGCTTCAATTTGCAGAGAGCAACAAGAGTTCGTAAATGGGATTCTTGAGTAATGTGTGAATTAATAAAGTCGGGGCGAAAATGTGAGTGAAAAGGAGAGCTAATATATAGCACATTTATCTCCCTATTCAGGTCTAATTCACAGTTTCCGTCGTTCCTCATCTCATCGACTCTTTCAAACATTGAATCATGCCGGGGAGACCCCGTAACAACCAGCCTATTTTCCTCCACTCCCCATGCTTTCATTCGATCTTGATCGAATTCTCCCCAACAAAAGAAATAATCAGAAGATAACGGAGCAAACCCGGACTTTATCCCCATCATGCCATGCTGCAAAACAATCGTTTTTATCCCTCTCTCACCCGCGGTCTGGGCCAACATTTTATTGAATGGGCAAACATCCTCTTCAACAATAACCGCCGAAGGCTTTACCTTGTGAAGCAATTTTTCAAATTTATCTATAGTTTCTTTCAGGCCAACTGACTCAACCTTGAAAAAATATCGCAGTTTGCCTTCTATAAAAGGGAAAATATCAATATCCTTATATAAAAATTCCCCGGATAAGTTTTCTTCTTCGGGAAAAATACATCCTGAACCACCTGCGGAATGTGTCGTTGATGCATCCGAAAGAACATTGCACCCATATTTCCTTAATCCAAGAAAAGATCTTATTCCGATTTGCGGCCTCAAATAAAACAAATCAGTCACACCTTCTTCCCGTATTCGCTTAATGATGGGAAGAACATGTTTAATATCACTCGAGAATAGTATCCTGCCATTACCACTGGGGTCGGGAACCCTTTTTACTTTTATCCATGAACAAAAAATTTGATCAAGAAAAAGCTTGGTCTTTTCCGCGAAGCCTAACTTAGCCTTCGCGCTTACCGGTTTAGCGGCAACCTCGATATCCTTTATTTTAATTTCATCACGCAATCCGGAGTTTTTGAAAAATTTGTAAGCAAACCTTTCTTCCTTGCCGGCACTTATACAATAATGAACTTCTTTCTCTGGAACAAACACTACCACTTCTTCCGGAGCATATGTTTCTACCGCGCCCCTTATAACTGCTGTGTTTTTCAGCACCCATATCAGGTAATACATGAAGTCCCTGTAAACGATCCCTCCAAGGTCTATATTCTTGTACTTCTGGCGATTATTGATCTTAGAGCTTTTAAACCATTTATCGGAAAATTCTATAGCAAAATCGTCTATACCACTGACAAACTCGCTATCCCTGTCCAAAACCTGCCCGGGCACAATAACCTCCACAAGAGATGACAGATCCTTGTATTCTTCCGACAGTTCATCATAAAGCAACAAAACTGCTGTATTTTCCTTACCGGAGAGTTCAAGTTGCCGCGATATTAATTCAACATCACTAAGGACTTCAGCTATTATTAACCGTTTCATCGCCTTTTCCCTGTCCGGTTTTAGAAACCTCTAAAGTTGTACTCTGCATATCAGCCTTTATTGTCCTATTCCCTACTTTTACCTTCTCCTCCGACTTTAAATTACCTTCAAAACACTCAACACAAGCCTGCAGTTTGAGCCTATCTTTATCTAAATGTAATTGTCTAACTTTTGTCAGCTCCGGAGAATGCCACAGATCTTTTATAGAAGTTTTCGCCACATTACCTATAACGTTATGCTCCATAGCGTCACAGATACACTGGGTAACGTCGCCATTAGAAGATATAGCCAGACGTTGCCATATAGCCGGACAGATAAAGTCAGGATCATGCTTGATCTTTCCGTTGTAATAATCCTTATTAGAAATGGAGGATATTTTGTCCACAACCGGATTTAATGCCTCATAATACTCTTGTGGGTCTTCACGAACAGCTGACCATATTGTCTGCGCCTTCAAAACCGGTTTATTTGTTTTCAGTTCTTTCTTTATCTCCTGAAATTGCCTTAGCCTCTCAAGCGCTTCTTCATATTTTGCCGGATATCTGATTTCTTCATAAGTTTTCCCTGTCCCATCAAATGAAACTGTTATCCAATCAACTCCAGAAAGAATAAGTTCCCTTGACATTCTTTTATCCAGGCCTAAAGCATTTGTAAGAAAAGAAACTTCTTTTATGCCCTTCCGTTTTGCGTATCTTATCATTTCAACTAAGTCCGGATGCATTAATGGCTCTCCCCTCCAGCTTAACCTGATAGAATACACATTATTATCTCCACACTCATCAATGATTTTCCTGTAAAGATCCATATCCATCAAAGAAAGCTTACATTTCATTTTATGTCTATAACACATCGGACATTTCATATTACACATATTTGTAGCTTCAATATCCACATGATCGGGAAACCTTCCCACATAATGAAACCGTGGAAACAAATACCATCTAAAACGATTCAGCAAAAACCTGAACATATGCCCCTTCCCTCTGCCCAAAAAAAACAAAAAATCCCTCATCTTCGAATCTAAAGTAAACTGATTTTTATTAATCTTCATCCCCATCTCCCTCCATATTTTTTAAATTTACAATCTTTCCACTATGGTCGATAAAAAATTGCGTATCTATCTCAAAAGCGCTAAGACATCCTTCTTTACCCTCAAGAGTATAAACAGCTCCAGTATCCAACCCAATCTTATAATCATCTATGTACGGCTTACTCGAAGCAGTATGCCCGAATATAATTTTCCTGTTTTTATACAGAAAACTCGATTCTGTAAATTCTTTTCTTAGAAATACTAGTTTTTCCAAATTATAAAGTCCTTTCTCCAGGTCAAAATCCTCCAAAAGCCCGGCATGAACACACACAAACGGCGCTTCTGCCGGTAAATAATAATGCTTAAGTCCTTTTAGAAAATCTAAATGTTTCTCTTTCAACCCTCCGATATCCTCAGACAAGAATTGCTTTCCGCCATAATTAAGAAGAAATTCTTTCCGGTCGGTATTACCCGCTAAATAATCGAGAAGCACATATTCATGGTTCCCCATTAAAAATGTCGTTTTAATATCTTCAGGCAAGCCCATTAATATCTCGATAATACCAACAGAATCTGGCCCCTTATCGATATAGTCCCCAAGAAATATTAGCTCTTTCGGATCATACTTAAAGATCTTTTCAAGCAACCTCTCAAGCATACCTTTCATCCCATGTATGTCTCCTATAACAAACCTCATTTAACATCCTTAAGATAACGGTCTATCGCTGTCTCGTAGTTACCTACTGCCCCGCCAACAAGAGCTATATACTTATCATTCGACATATAAAAAAGTCTATATGCAGGTTTTCCTAAAACCTTTATATCCGATTTCGAGGACAATTTATCACATATCATATGTGCAGTATTCACAAAATCAGTTTCCTCACCATACCCAACATTTAATACCTTACAGTTTTTGTCCCACTTATAATTCTTAATTATGCTCTCAAGACTGTTAGCAGCATCAACAACGTCCATTGTCTCCCAATAAACCATATTCCCTGGTTCAATTAAGACCTCATCTCCCCTTAATGCTCTCTGAGTAATATTGTATATGTATCCGTTTTTTCGTTTAACCCCAAATAAACCAGGAAACCTAACAACAACAGCCTTCATGTTTCCTTTTAAACAATGGTCTTCAATGGCATCTTCTACCCGTCTTTTATATATCCCATATGCATGAACAGGTGCTACCTTAGCATCTTCTTTTACTGGAGATTCGTTAAAAGGAGAATAAACTGTCATAGAGCTTGAAAAAACTAGTTTTGCATCACTAGCTAACCTTGCAATAACTTCAAGAACATCACTCGTTCCCTTCATGTTTACTCTGTACAAAAGATCTTCAGAATTTATACTCCTGCTAGAGGATGTATCTATAATGGCTGCTAGTAAAAAGATAATGTCGTATTTTTTAGCTCCAACAACCTTCTCTATGCTTTCTTTATCCGTAACATCTAAATATACCCATCCCCCTTTAAACTCTTTAGGAGCAAGAAATTCTGACTCCATTGCCTCAGATGCAATAGTTACATCGTTTTCTTCTGAAAAACATCGGTATAACTCTGATCCTAATAAACCAGTACCACCTATAATAAGAATATTATTTTTCATAAAAAACGCTCTCCCAGTGACGAGCCAATATAATCCCGGACTTAAATGACACTAATTCTCCATTATACTTTTCTTCATATTTATCCAATAAAATTCCTATTTCATCTACCCCAGATTCTAATGTTAATGATAATGTCGTGGAATATCTGGGATTAATTTCAAAAATACTTGGTTTGCCATCCGCAAACATAAGTTGTACATTGAATGGCCCACAAGGATTAAACTTTTCAACTATTTTAAGACATACTTCTTCAATTTCCAGAACACAAGAGGTCTCCGCTAGCAAAGTTATACCCTTTTTCACAATAACCTTTTTAGGAACAATGGCATATACGGAGTTCGATGAATTAACCACAACTGAAACCGTATACTCATCTCCCGTCAAATACTCCTGCAGCAAAAGATCATCTCCGCTAACTCCCGAAAGTAACTTAAAAGCCTCTAACTGCTTTTTATCATTAATAAGGCTAACGTTTCGGCTTCCCCTACCCGTGCGAGGTTTCACAAAAACAGGATATTGAACTGCTTCTATATTTGACTCAAGCTTAGTCAGAGGAGACAATATGCCATTTTCAGAAAGTTTTTGGTATAACCTGTACTTATCCAAAGTCATTTCACTGAAACTTTTATTAGGCAATAGCAATTTTAACCCAGCATATTTATCTGCTATCTCATACGCTTTAAATATTTCTTCATCAACAAGAGGGATATAATAATCAATCTTTTCATTTATTATTATTTCTCCTATTGCTTCCATATATTCCTCGGACGAAGCTGCTGGTAAAATATAGCTCTTATGAGCCTCTTTAAACCCATACGCATAAGAGTTCATATCACCCGCAACAATATAGTTATCAATGTTTTTCTTAAGCTGCTTAATAGCTGTTATTGTACCGGCTCCACCGGCTCCTGTAATAAATATTCTTTTCATATTATTATCCTTGTTACCCAACCATATCCCAGGTAATCCATTCATCTTTTTTTATCTTACGCACAGCTTTCTTTCCTAAAACATCTTTTTTATGCTTAGGCTTTATCCCATATCCTGGACGTTTTACTGTTAACATAGATTCAGCAATAACTTCACCTTTGGAGATAGTTTCTTCAGCATGAAGACTTCTTCTGGCTTTCTCGTAAAATTCCATTTCTACTTCTTGCGGGCCAACCTTTTTCCCGTCACCTAAAGCACTTTCCAATTGTCTTATCTTTGTCACCATATCTTTTAGCTCATCTGGCTCCATAGAAAAAGCATGATCCGGACCCTTTAATTTTCTATCAACAGTATAATGCTTTTCTATGACCTTAGCCCCCAGGGCAACCGCCCCGATAGCTATATGCGTGCCTAGGCTATGGTCGGAAAACCCCGTAACAACATCAAATTTATCTTCTATCAAATTCATGGCATTCAAGTTTATAGACTCATATGGGGCGGGATAAGCTGATGAACATTGCAATAAAACTACTTTGTTATTGCCGGTTTTAAGACACGTATTATGTGCTTCTCTTATCTCCCTTAAGGTTGCCATACCCGTTGAAAGGATAACAGGTTTACCGATTTTCGCGGTATATCTTATCAAATCAAGGTCTACCAGTTCAAAAGACGCAAGCTTATAAAGACGGGCTCCTACTTCTTTCATCAGATCTACATCCTCCTTATCCGTAACAGAAGAAAAAAAGATTATCCCTTGTTCCTGCGCGTATTCATTAAGTTCCCCCACCCATTCTCTAGGCAAAGATATCTCATTGAGTAAATCAACTATGTGTTTATCGTAAAGCTTAAAGCGCGGAGTCCTTCTCGAATAATGCTTCTCCCCTTCAAAAAGCTGAAATTTAATAGCATCGGCCCCGGCCTCGGCAGCCGAAGAAATAAGTTTTTTCGCTAGAGATTTACTCCGGTTATGATTACTGCCCGCCTCGACAATAACAAAACAAGGCTCATTCTTGCCGATATTCCTATCTGGATTTATCTTTATTTTTTTCATCTTTTCTATGGTCCCTGTATATTTTTAGAAAATACTTCTGTCCTTCCCTCTCAAAAAAAACAGGGAACTCCTCGTTGTGCGCTATCCTGAACAGATCAAACTGCTCTTCGATCGTTTTGTTTGAATCGATTCGGCCGTCCTCCGGAGTTCTCCTGGAATAATTTGTTGTTTCACCTTTTTGTTCTAAAGGCCTTAACCCTTCATACTCTTCTAGAAATTTTACACACAATTCCTTTGTTTTATTTGCCTGCGCTTCCCTAAGCTCATCATGAAGCTCACAACCATCAAGATCAATAAAATCCCTCAAGTATACCGGCCCATTATCTGTTCCTTCTGACGCATCGAACAATGTCACCGGAATCCTGCGCTTGCCTTCTAATACCTGCCAAAAATAGGGCGCCCACCCTCTTCCCCTAGGCAGATCACTCTCATGCACTACGATATTGTGGATATGTTTTGCAAGAAACTCCTTTTCGACCAATTTGAAATAGCTAAGCATCAAAACTATTTCGAAAGATCCGTCAATATCCCTGTGATCAAAGAACAGACTGGCTTCAAGCCCTTTTTCACGAATAATAGCAACAAGCGCCTCAGCATAAGGGACAAACCAACTTGATGACGATGTCAACACTGCTACTTTTCTGAATTTCATCGCAACACCCTTACCGTCTTAAAAGCTTCGGCTGTTTCGCATCCGGTTCGCACACCCCACATTTCGGCATTAGCCAAAATAGCCCGCGTTGACCTTGGATGGGGAAATTCCCTGAGTTCCGAAACATACTTACTCATAGCATCAATTTTTTTACTTATATATCCCTTTATATCGACAAAGATATCCGGCGAAAACGTAAGAGGATATTTCCACTCCGTAGAAGATAAAACTTCAAAAGAATAAATTTCTTTGACTGTTTCTCCCGAAACAGGCCTAGTCGCGGTCAAAACAGCATTATAAGTAACTACATGGTCTATATTAAGGTCATCAGAATAATGAGTAAAAACTATATTAGGCTTAATTTCATTTTTCACCCTCTCTACCGCTTTTACAACATCTAAAAGATCTACGCTATCAAACCTATTATCCGGAAAGTTCTCAAAAAAAACATCTTTTACCCCCAATGTTTTATTTACCTCGATCGCCTGGCCTTGGAGAGAGCACACCTCTCCTTCGTTCGCGCTTTTCCTGTCATCATATCTCGAAGTAGCACCTTCTCCTAAAATAAGAGTAAAAACCTCTGCGCCTTCTGCCGCAAACCTCGCTATAGTTCCTCCACAACCTAATATCTCATCATCAGGATGTGCAGCCACAACAAGTATTCGTTTTTTATTTTCTCCTAACATATGTCTACCATCCTTTTTATAGCCTGAGAAATTCCCTGGATATCCTTAATGCCCCTTTACCATCTACTAGATTTCGCCCCAACTTACTCATTTCAGATCTTCTCTCAAAAGTCATAC
>CAYZXR010000034.1:0-5471 GCA_964482475.1 uncultured Planctomycetia bacterium
TATAAAAATAGGTGAGAATTGGATGGAGCTTGAGGAGGTAGTTTTTGAGTAAGGAGGGTGACAAAAAGAGAGTTATTGGCGTTACGGGTGGGCTTGCGACAGGGAAGACCACAGTAGCGTGTTTATTCTCTGAGAAAGGCGCTATGAAGATAGATGCCGATGCGATAGGACATCGCATATTGAAAGAGGATAACAATATAAAAAAAAGGATTATTGATCTGTTTGGCGAGAAAATACTTACGGATGCCAACATTGACAGAGTAAAGCTAAGACAAGAGGTTTTTTTAGACGCGGAACGTCTGAGAAAATTGAATGACATTATGCATCCCGCAATCATAGAGTGTGTAAGAGAAAAGATTAACTGTTTTGAAGAGGGTACGCTTTTAATTGACGCTCCGCTTTTGATAGAAACGGGGTTGCAAGAAGATGTTGACGTGTTAATTGTTGTAACGGCCAGCTATGAGACTCAAGTAAAAAGGGTTCATGAGCGCGGTTTGACGGAAGAAGAGGCAAGGAAAATTATTAATTCACAAATGCCTATTTCTGAAAAATTGCAGTTTGCCGATTATGTAATAGATAATGATGGAGATTTAAATAAAACAAAAGAAGGAGTAGAAGAGTTATGGCACAAAATGGAAAACCTGTGAGAAATACTAGAGGGAGTCGTCCTTCCGTTCCGGCATCCACGTCCGCGCCACGGAAAGATGAAGCAAAAAAAGACGCCCGAGCCGAGATGGATATTGTTAAGCTCAAGAACATGAAAATATCGGAGCTTACTGATGTGGCGAAAGAAATGGGAGTAAACGGTATAAGCGGACTTAAGAAACACGATCTAATATTCAAGATCCTTCAGACTAGAGTGGAAAAAAACGGTCTAGTTTTTGGTGAAGGAGTGCTTGAGCGGTTGGACGACGGTTTCGGTTTTTTAAGGTCTTCGGATTACAATTATCTTCCATGTCCGGATGACATATATGTTTCACCTTCACAGATACGAAGGTTTAATTTAAAAACAGGAGATACGGTTAGTGGACAGATCAGGCCTCCGAAAGAAGGAGAAAGATATTTTGCTCTTCTGAAAGTCGAAGCTGTGAATTACGAGGACCCGGATCTCGCTAGAAATAAGATATTTTTTCCGAATCTAACCCCATTGTATCCGGAAGACCGGTTTACGCTGGAGACTGATCAGAAAGAAATATCCATGAGGATCATGGATATTCTGACACCGGTCGGAAAAGGACAAAGAGGGCTTATAGTTGCTCCGCCGTATAGCGGAAAAACTGTTTTTCTCCAGAAGTTTGCCAATGCGATCAGTGTTAATCATCCGGAAGTTATGCTTTTTATCTTGCTTATAGATGAAAGACCTGAGGAAGTTACCGATATGCAGAGGAATGTGAATGCGGAAGTTGTGAGTTCAACTTTTGATGAACCGGCACAGAGACACGTACAAGTCGCCAATATGTTACTGGAAAAAGCGAAGCGTCTGGTAGAACATCAAAAGGATGTTGTAATACTACTGGACTCTCTTACACGTCTGGCTCGTGCGCATAATACAGCAACGCCACATTCTGGTAAGATCCTTTCAGGTGGTGTAGACGCGAACGCGTTGCATGATCCCAAACGGTTTTTCGGGGCAGCCCGAAACGTTGAAGAAGGTGGTAGCTTAACCATTATAGCTACAGCACTTATAGATACTGGAAGCCGTATGGATGAGGTCATTTTTGAGGAGTTTAAGGGTACCGGCAATATGGAAATACAGCTGGACAGATCCTTATTTAATCGTCGAATATATCCTGCGATCGACATGAAGAGATCAAATACTCGTAAGGAAGAGCTATTGGTTAAAAATGACGAATTGCAGAAAATATGGCTTATGCGTAAGGCTCTTGGCGATCTTGATTCAGCTGAAGCAATGACACTTTTGATAGATCGTATGAAAAAGACAAAGAGCAATAAAGAGTTTCTCGAGAACATGGGGAAAGCATAGGTCGTTTATAGCAAATCGTGAATCGTGAATCGTGAATAGTAGGGGCGGGTTCCAACCCGTGTGATCCTATCATGGCTATAAGAAGGTTCCGCAAAGCCGAAGGCGAAGCGAAACCCGCCCTTGAATAGAAATAACGCATAAAAAGCTTGATATTTGTGTGATTTCTAGTAGAATATGGAGGCTATTGAGGTATACGTTTATAACTAAAGTGTTCGTAGGAGGTTAGAAGTGAAGAAAGGCATACATCCAAAATATGTGGATTGCACTATCGTGTGTGCGTGCGGGAATACCGTACATACACGAGCTACAAAAGAGAATATTCACGTAGAAATATGTTCACAATGTCATCCGTTTTATACCGGAAAACAGAAGCTTGTCGATTCCGCCGGGAGGGTGGATCGCTTCATGAAACGGTATGGTAACGAAGAAAAAAAGGGATAATTCGACACTAAGCATTGTTGTATGTTAAGTGCCGCATGTTTCTATGATTGAAGAACTTAAGAAAAAAAAAGAGATTTATGAGCAACTGGAGAAGGATCTAGCGTCTCCGGAGTGCTTGTCAGATCGTGATAAACACAAGATGAAGGCCAAGGAATATGCCGGTCTTAAAAAAATTATCGGTGAATATAACAAATTTCTTGAGCTTGACAAAGAACGGATTTCGCTTGAAAAAATGATTGAGGAAGAGGGCAAAAACAGTGAGTATGCCCTTCTCGCGGAAAAAGAACTCGAAAGTGTGTCCGAAGCTTTGGAAAAGAAGAAGCTGGATTTGGAAGAGCTGCTTTTGGATGATGAATCACCCGATCTTAAAAAGAACGTTATCATGGAAATACGAGCCGGTACTGGTGGAGTTGAAGCCGGTATTTTTGCAGCTGATCTTTATAAGATGTATGTGAAGTACGCCTCCGAAAGGGGTTGGAAGATATCCGTTATGAGTTCAAGTGAATCTGAGATGGGTGGTATAAAAGAAATAGTATTCGCGGTGGAAGGGCAAGACGTATTCAAGTATCTGCGTTTCGAGATGGGAACGCACAGGGTACAGCGTGTTCCCGAGACTGAATCAGGTGGAAGGATACATACTTCCGCGGCTACGGTTGCGGTGTTACCTGAAGCGGAGGATGTTGATGTTGAGATAGATCCGCAGGATATTCGGACAGATCTGTACAGGTCTTCCGGAGCAGGCGGGCAACATGTAAACGTTACTGATTCAGCCGTAAGACTTACACATATTCCTACAGGAATTGTCGTGAGTTGCCAAGATGAGCGAAGTCAGCATAAGAACAAAGTCAAAGCGATGCGTGTAATGAAGGCGCGTTACTTGAAGAAAATAGAAACCGAGCAGCGAAATAGGATCTCGGAGCAGAGAAAGAAACAGGTTGGGTCCGGGGACAGATCCGAGAAGATAAGGACATATAATTTTCCGGAAAACAGGGTGACGGATCACAGAATAAAGCTTTCGCTTTATAATTTGTCCGGTATCTTAGAAAATGGTCCGGTGGAACTGATAACAGCCTTGCTCAATGAAGACAGGAAACTCAGGCTGCAGTCGAAATGATAAAAGAATATTCGGAAACAGTTCCAATTCAGTATGAGACCGGGATAGCGCGGTTTATGGGGATGGATATTTTTGTAGATCCTAGAGTTTTGATACCGCGTCCTGAGACGGAACTTTTAATTAGAACAGTAGTTGCTCTTTGTCAGGATCGGTTACTTGAATCCCTGCGAGTGCTAGACATAGGCACCGGTAGCGGTATTGTTTCGCTGGGAGTTGCGAAACTTCTTCCGAATGTCAGCGTGCTGGGAGTAGACATTTCAGGCGATGCGCTGGATGTGGCTAGTCGGAACATCGAAAAGTTTGGAACAAGTGCTATAAAACTTCTTCAATCGGATATGTTTGAGGCAGTTGATGCGGAACTTGAAGGGACTTTTGATGTTATAGTGTCTAACCCACCATACGTGTCGGATAAGGATTACGCGAAAGTGGATGCATGGGTCAAAGCTGAACCGCGCATAGCTCTTTGGTCGGGGGAAGAGGGTATGGATCATTTGAGAATACTAGCCGATAGAGGCGGGAAGTTTTTGCGTTCCGGTGGTTTTATTGCTGTGGAAATCGGATATGACCAAGCCGAAAAAACAAAATGCTTGTTCGCCGAAAAAGGATTCACGGAAATCAAGGGGTTTTTCGATAGTAATGGGTATGAACGTGTTATTGTAGGATGGAAACATGGATAAACTTATTGTAGAGGGTAGCGGGCGATTATCCGGAACAATACGAGTTTCAGGGTCAAAGAACGCGTGTCTGCCGATTCTTGCGGCAACCTTACTTTCGGGTGAGAGTTGTAATATTTCGAATGTCCCAGATCTTCGGGATGTTTCTACAATGATTAAAATTTTATCTTCCCTTGGAAGATGCGCCGTTCGTTCGGGAGATTGCATAAAGGTTTCTTCCGGTGAGGCTAAAAGCCACACGGCAATATATGAGCTTGTCAGTACCATGCGTGCGTCAATAGTTGTATTGGGACCATTGTTGGCGAGGTACGGCGAAGCAAAAGTTTCGTTTCCTGGTGGTTGTGTTATTGGACCCCGGCCGATAGATCTACATTTTAAAGGATTACGTGCGTTAGGCGCCGAGATCAGTATAAAAGAAGGATACATTGTCGCCAAGGCCAAGAAATTGCGTGGTACTAGGGTATACTTGGGCGGACATTTCGGTTCGAGTGTGTTAGCAACTGCGAACACTTTGATGGCTGCGGTGCTTGCTGAGGGCAAAACGGTAATTGAGAACGCGGCTTGTGAACCGGAAATTGCGGATCTTGCGGGTTTTCTTACCGCAATGGGAGCATTAATAAAAGGCGCGGGAACTCCGACAATTACTATTTCCGGAGTAAAAAAGCTAACAGGTGCGGATTATCGCATAATCCCTGATAGAATTGAAGCGGGAACATATATGATAGCGGCTGTTTTGACCGGCGGGGATCTTTTTCTGGAAGAGGCCAGGGTGGAACATAATCTTGCTCTTTTCGATAAGCTTAAAGAAACCGGCGGTGTGGTGGAGGAAAAAGAGAATGGGATCAGAGTATATCGCGAACGCGAAGTTATTAGCGCTACGGATATTACTACAAATACATATCCCGGTTTTCCTACAGATCTTCAGGCTCAAATGATGAGCTTGATGATAGGCGCAGATGGGATAAGTGTCATAACAGAAAAGATATACCCGGACAGGTTCATACATATAAGTGAAATGAACAGGATGGGAGCGGGGATCAGACTTGAAGGATCTACCGCTATCATTAAGGGTAACGGTAAATTAAGCGGGGCACCGGTTATGGCCTCAGACTTAAGAGCGTCGGCCGCACTTGTTTTGGCAGGGCTTGTGGCCGAAGGACGAACTGAAATATCTAGGATATATCATCTGGATAGGGGGTATGAACATATTGAAGACAAACTTTCCGCTGTTGGCGCGAAAATTTGGAGAGAAAAGGAA
>CAYZXR010000034.1:5571-10360 GCA_964482475.1 uncultured Planctomycetia bacterium
ACATATTGAAGACAAACTTTCCGCTGTTGGCGCGAAAATTTGGAGAGAAAAGGAACAGTAAAAGGAGGCATGATGGGAGCGGTTGTTTTAAGACTTAAAAGGATGGGCGGTAAAAAGAGACCATTTTATCGTATTGTAGCGGTGAATAAGTCGGCTAAAAGAGATGGAAAAGTTCTTGAGGAAGTTGGGCACTACGATCCAAAAAAGGCTGATGAAGATATTTCTTTGAAAAAAGATAGAATAAAACACTGGCTTAGCAATGGGGCTATGCCGTCCGCGACGGTAAAAAGCATTATAAAAAGGCTTGGTGTATAGAATTCTTTTGTTTGTGAGGAGTTTTCTGTCGGATAAAAGCAAGCCCTGTGCCGACGGAGTGAAACGATGACTGATACAGGGGCTGCCGTATAAGGCATGCGATACGATGAAAATTGATATATTGACACTATTTCCTGAGATGTTTAAAGGCGCGTTGGATGAGTCTATGCTGAAGATCGCGCAGGCGAAGGGCTGTGCTGAAATTGAGCTACATAACATTAGGAAATGGACATATGATCGCCACCGGACGGCTGATGATAAACCTTTTGGAGGCGGTCCCGGAATGGTTATGAAGATCGAACCTATTGACGAAGCCCTGGTGGAGCTAAAAGAAAAACGTGAAACAGGGGAAAAATCGACGGTAGTGTTGCTTACACCGCAGGGAAAAAAGTTTGATCAGAGCTTGGCGCGATCTCTGTCGGGACTAGATCATATTATTATGATTTGCGGTCATTACGAAGGGGTCGATGAAAGAATACGTGATCTGGTCGATATGGAAATATCTATAGGTGACTATATTTTGACTTGTGGCGAAATACCTGCGATGGCTGTGTGTGATGCCGTAGTAAGGTTGATTCCGGGTGTATTGGGTGATGAAGATTCTTTGCAAGAGGAATCATTTGAAGACGGTCTTCTTGAATATCCGCAATACACGAGACCGGCGGAATATAATGGAATGAAAGTTCCGGAAGTGCTTTTGTGTGGTGATCCAAAAAAAATAAACAATTGGAAAAAAGAACAGGCACTTAAACGCACAGAGAAACGCAGGCCTGATCTTTTGGTGAATAGTTAATGGAACATGTAAGGGCACATTGCAATGTGGCAAAATAGTTATTGGTTTTTGGTTGTTAGTTTTTAGAGCTTAATAGATACTCAAAAATTAGAAACTAAAAACCAGAAACTATAAACTAGAAACTAATAAGGGAGACATTATGAAGAAAAAAGTGGCGGATGTTGAAACAAAACATATGAGGAAAGATGAGTTTAAGTTTGAGATAGGTGATACGGTCGATGTCCACTTTCGTGTTACTGAAGGGGAGAAAACACGTATCCAGATTTTTAGCGGTATTGTTATCGCGAAAAAGGGTGGCGGTATTCGTAAGGCATTTAATGTAAGGAGAATATCGTATGGGGAAGGTGTAGAACGTGTCTTCCCGGTCAATTCGCCGTTGATAGAAAAGGTAGTAGTTAAAAAAAGAGGTAGCGTTAAAAGAGCTAAACTATATTATCTTCGTGATCGAAAGGGCAAGAAAGCCACAAAGGTAAAAGAGAAGGTTGGATAAAAAAATTATTCATGATTCTTCAGCTATACAGTTGTTTTATGAAAAGAAAGCCGCGAAAGACGGATACAGAGTTGTTGCCGGTATAGATGAAGCCGGAAGAGGTCCGTTAGCCGGTCCTGTTGTCGCGGCCGCGGTTATAGTTCGTGATACCGGTTTTGTAGAAAGGATAGATGATTCGAAAAAACTGACCGCAAAGAAGCGGGAGAGGGCCTACATAGACATAATAAATAGGTGTGATGTGGGTATCGGACTCGCAGATGTGAGTGAGATTGATCATATGAATATCCTCAATGCGACTCTTATGGCAATGAAGAGAGCTGTTAGCGAGCTTAAGACAGAGCCTGACTATCTATTGATAGACGGCAGGATGAATATCCCCATACCGCAGAAGCGGACCTACCTCATTTCAGGGGAAAGCAAGAGCGTTTCCATAGCAGCCGCGTCAATAATCGCTAAAGTTTTTCGGGACAAGCTTATGTTGGAAGAAGACCGAAAATATCCTCGTTACGGATTTTGTCGGCATAAAGGTTATGGTACTCGCGAACATATCGCGGCTATTAGAGAGCTGGGTTTTTCGCCTATACATAGAAGAACCTTTGGACCTTTTGGAAAAAAACGGGCAGTAAACGCTTAAGAAGACGAAGTTGAATACACAATGTTCCGGGAGATTCCGGGATCACTAAAGGGGGAGACACATGGGTTTGAGTTATAACGAACGAGCAGCTTCAGAGATAAAACTAAAAAACATCGTTGATGTTGCCAAGGGAATAGGCATATCAGCAAAGAATCTCAAATTATTTGGTAATTACATCGCGAAGGTGGATGCGAGCCTTCTGGATGAAAGGCTAAAAAAACGTACGGATGGCCAACTTATTGTAGTGACATCAATAACCCCAACACAAATGGGCGAGGGTAAAACGGTCACAACTATAGGTCTCGGCATGGCGCTTAATAAACTCAAGAAGAAAGCCATATCATGTATTAGCCAACCGTCAATGGGACCTACTTTCGGTACCAAGGGAGTTGGCACAGGAGGAGGTCATGCTCAGGTGCTACCGGCTGAGGATATAAATCTGGATATGGTCGGAGATACTTATGCGGTGCAGAACGCGCAGAATCTTTGCGCGGCGGCACTTGACAATACTTTTTTCTGGGGGAATCCACAGAAGCTGAAAAAAGAAAGAATTACGTGGAAACGAGTTTCCGATATCAATGATAGAGCCCTTAGGAATATGACAATTGGTGGCGGAGGAAAGCTTCATGGGGTGAGCCGTAAAACAGGTATAGACATTACCGCTTCCGGTGAATGTATGGCAATCTTGGCATTATCCAAAAATTTAAAGGATATGCGCAATAGGCTGGGTAAAGTAGTTGTTGGGTACAACGAGGATGGTAAACCGGTGACTGCCGACGATTTGAAATGTGCCGGTGCGATGGCCGTTCTTCTGAAGCAGGCATTAAACCCGAACATAGTTCAGACGATAGAACACACTCCATGTTTTGTTCATGGCAATCCGTTCGCGAATGTGTCACTGGGTTCATCCTCAAGTATCGCCGACAGGATGGCGCTTAAATTGGCTGATTATGTGATAACTGAAACTGGATTCGGCGCGGACTTAGGTGCCGAGAAATTTTTCGATATCAAATGCCGGCAATCTGGATTGAAACCGGCTGTTGTGGTAATAAGTTGTTCAGTAAAAACGCTTAAAATGCACAGCGGTGATTTCACGAAGAAGGGTGCTCCCCTGAGGGATCAGCTGAAGAAAGAGGATCTATCGGCAGTCGATAGGGGATGTTCGAATCTTGAGAAACAAGTTGAGAATCTCAAGATGTTCGGTGTGCCTATAGTTGTCGCTATCAACAGGTCTGATACGGATACACAAAAAGAGATAAAAGTAATCATTAAACGCGCCGAGGCCTTAGAGGTGGACGGTATAGCTGTTTGTGAGGCATATAAATTAGGGTCAGAAGGCGCGATGGATCTAGCTCGTGCTGTTTTGGCCGCGACAAAGATCAAGTCGAAGTTTCGCTATCTGTATCCGGTAGACATGAACCTCAAGAATAAGATCGAGAGAATTAGCAAGTCCATGTATGGAGCAAGCGAAATACGGTACTCAGTTGATGCGTTAAAAGATATCGAGTTGTTGGAAAAAGCGAAGCTTGACCAAAAGCCTGTATGTATGGCAAAAACATCGCTGTCACTTTCCAATAATCCTAAAAAGAAAGGCAGACCCAGAGGGTTTGCGTTATCGGTTGAAAGAGTTGAACCCGTTGCTGGTGCCGGATATGTATTAGTCAAGACCGATGGTGTAAATTTTATGACGGGTCTTTCTAAAACGCCAAGGCTCAACAAAATAGATATAGATCCCGCTAGCGGTAAAACAAAGGGGTTGATTTGAAGGATGCAAAGGTTAGTTGTCTGACTGGTTCTCTCCAGAAGTACCTAAAAGAACTGTCTTCGAAGACAACTGCTCCAGGCGGAGGGAGTGCCGCGGCTGTCGTAGCAGCTCTAGGGGCTGGGTTGAACCTCATGGTAATAAATTATAGCATCAAGAAGGATAGTTCGCATAGTATCCAGAGTGAATTTGTTGTATTGAAAGAAAAGCAGACATCAAGCTGGAAGAGGCTTTCCGAACTTATTGATGAAGATTGTCGGGTATTTCGGGAGTTGATGGACGCGCTTGCTTCCAGATCCGCGCAACAAGATAAATATGTAGCGGCCGCGAGCATTCCGATTGAGATATGCAGGGAGTCTGCGATCTCTTTGGAGGTAACGGCTCTCTTGATGGAAGATTCCAATAAGAATCTTTTGACAGATGTAGGTTCTGCCGCGCATATGCTTGACGCGGCATTTGCTGCCGCTGCTCTTAATGTGTACGTAAATTTGAAACATATTAAAGACAAAGATTTTGTATTTGCTACTGTCAAAGAACTAAAGCAGATGGAAGCAATAGTAAGAGGTACGGCAAAAGAAATAAGTGGGCGAGTTAAAAAAGCACTGAAAGCTGATAGCTGAGGGCTGGAGGCTGGATATGGGGAGAAACGCATGGCGGAGTTGATCGATGGCAGGAAAATAGCTGATAAAATGCGGGTGAATATCAAGAAGCAACTAGATGTTCTCCTGGGTTCTGGAGAACTCCCGCCTAAGCTTGTATCGATAACCATTGGTGAAGTGGAAGACGCTCGTCTTT
>CAYZXR010000035.1:0-10323 GCA_964482475.1 uncultured Planctomycetia bacterium
CTCCCGCCTAAGCTTGTATCGATAACCATTGGTGAAGTGGAAGACGCTCGTCTTTACGCAAAAGTTCAGGAAAAAGCCGCTCAGGAAATAGGGGTGGAATTCGATGCCTGTTGCCTTCCCGCGGATGTTGGACAGGACGAGCTTTTAAAGACAATTGCGAAATTGAATGCTGACAAAACTGTTACGGCGATCATTATTCAGCAACCTTTTCCCGACGCTTTAGAATGGGATAAAATAGTTTCCGCGATTGCCCCTGAAAAAGATGCTGAGGGTATACATCCCTGGAATCTTGGAAAGATATTCCGTAGAAATGCTAATATTGTTCCGTGTACGCCTGGGGCGGTAATGAAGATATTGAGGTCCGAGGAAGTTGATCTATATGGGAAAGATGTTGTGATCGTAGGACATTCCGCGATTGTTGGAAAACCTTTGAGTTTGATGATGATGAATGAATCCGCTACTACATCAGTTTGTCATATTGGTACCGCTGAGAAAGGTGATATCATATCTTATACCAAAAAAGCGGATATACTTGTTGTCGCGGTTGGGAAAGCCGGAATGGTTAAAAATGACTGGGTTAAAGAAGGTGCCATCGTTATAGATGTGGGGATTAATAATGTTCCCGGTGGAATAGTCGGTGACGTTGATTTTGAGGATGTTTTTTCTAAAGTGAGTAAAATAACACCAGTACCCGGAGGGGTTGGTCCTATAACCGTATCTATTTTGATGAGGAATGTTTTAAGAGCTTACAGGATGCAGCATGAAAAAGTTTAGAGAAAAATTAAAAAAAGGGAAATTCGTATATACGACCGAAGTCGGTCCACCAAAAGGAGTATCTCTGGACGGTGTTTTCGAAGAACTTAAGCATGTCGCCGGGCGCGTGGACGCTGTAAATGTAACGGATCAGCAAAGTGCTGTGATGCGTTTGGGACCGATCGTGACTAGCAAGGCGCTTCTTGATAAAGGATTTGAGCCGATATGTCAGTTCACATGTAGGGATCGCAATCGCATAGCTCTTCAGTCGGATTTACTTTCAGCTTTTTCTCTTGGTATTGAGAACGTGCTGATAATGACAGGAGACCATCCTCTTCTTGGTGATCATCCTCAGGCTAAACCGGTTTATGATCTTGATTCAGTGAGCATGTTGAACGCTGTTAAAATACTTCAGACAGGGAAAGATCTTGCGGGGAAAGATTTGACCGGAAAACCGGATTTTTGTGTAGGAGCAGTTGTTAATCCCGGGGCTGATCCTCTGGAACCGGAAATAATAAAGATGGAGAAAAAAGTTTCATGTGGAGCCGTTTTCTTCCAGACCCAGGCCATATTTGATATAGATATATTCGAGAAATTTGTTAAATCTATTGCCCATCTGCGAAAGGATATAAAACTCCTCGGTGGGGTAGTTCCTCTCAGGTCCGCTGGAATGGCCAGATATATGAACGCGAATATTCCGGGTGTATTTATTCCGGATTCTGTAATAGAAAGAATGGAAAAAGCGAAAGATGTAGAAGAAGAATCCGCGGATATCGCATCGGATATCGTGAATTCCATACGGGAAATGTGTGATGGAGTGCATTTTATGCCGATACGGGGCAATCATCTTGTCGCGAAAATTCTGGATAGACTTTAAGGTGGATATGAAAGACGATAAAAAATTCACAGTTTTAGATTTCATGAGAAAAAAATCAGATGGCGTAAAGATTAGTATGCTTACCGCGTATGACTATCCGATGGCCAGTCTTATAGACCGCGCCGGTATAGATTCAGTACTTGTGGGGGACTCTCTAGGCATGGTTGTTTTGGGTCGTGAATCCACAGTTTCAGTTACCATGGACGAAATGATCCATCATGCGAAGGCCGTCAAACAAGGGGTTAAGCGGGCGTTTCTTATTGGGGACATGCCGTTTATGTCATATCAGGCGAGTGATGAAGACGCGGTGCGTAACGCGGGACGATTTGTAAAAGAAGCTGGATGTGACGCCGTGAAGCTTGAAGGTGGTAGTGAGGTTGCCCAGCGTGCTATTGCCGTTATTAACGCTGGCATCCCTGTTTTGGGGCATATTGGACTCACACCGCAGAGTGTGTCAAAACTTGGCGGCTATAGAGTGCAGGGAAAGGATCCGGCTTCTGCCGCGCGGTTGATAAATGACGCTAAGTGTTTAGCTAAAGCTGGTTGTTTTGCCGTAATACTTGAATGTGTTCCTAAGGAACTTGCAAAAAAGATAGCTGACAAAGTGGATATTCCTATTATTGGTATTGGAGCCGGTGCCGGTTGTGACGGACAGGTGCTGGTTACTTATGACATGGTAGGTTATTTCGATAAGTTTGTTCCAAAGTTCGTAAAACAATATGCGGATATAAGCGGAACTATCTCTGA
Organism: uncultured Planctomycetia bacterium; assembly: GCA_964482475.1. Classification (GTDB taxonomy): domain Bacteria; phylum Omnitrophota; class Gorgyraeia; order Tantalellales; family Tantalellaceae; genus JAHJBY01. The sequence goes on from CAYZXR010000035.1 coordinate 2,378, forward strand.
CGCGATCAGGAAATTCAAAAGCGAAATTGAATCCGGTGATTTTCCTGACGACAAACATTCCTTTACTTCATGAAACAAACCTTTTCATTATTTTTAATTAGTATTTTATTGTTTTCGGGTTGTTCACCCGAAGAGCCCGTTTTAACAAAACGGACGGTGCCTCTTATGGGGACATTCGTCGAGGTCAGAGTATGGGGGGATAAGGAAAACACGAATGAGATCATTGATGAAACGCTTGAGTTTGCCGGTACATTTGAAGAAAAATTCAACATTTTCAGCACAAAAAGTGAGATTAATCAACTGAACTTGAAAAAGAAGGCTGAAGTTTCTCCAGAGCTTTATGAAGTTTTGGATATTTCAAAGCAAGTTAGTGCTACGACAGATGGTGAGTTTGATGTAACGGTAGGTCCTATGCTTAAACATAGCGGATTTTACGCGGAAATGCCGGAATCTATACGTAGTATGATCCCTGATAGGTATGAGAGGGGGGATTGGAAAAATGTTACATTAATTTCGCCTGATCACGTTTTTTTGGATGGCGGAGTATGGGTTGATGCCTCAGGTATAGCAAAGGGATATATTGTCGATAAGATGGCTGCTTTTCTTGCAGAGAAGAAGGTAAAATTTTTTCTAGTGAATGCTGGAGGAGATATATATTGCGGAAAGAAAAAAGAAGATGGTAAATGGATGATTGGATTGCGTGGCCCGGCATCCAAGAGTGCTTTGCTTGTACTTGCGCTTTCCGAAAAAGCTGTTGCTACAAGCGGGGATTACGAGAATTGCACAATTGATGTGAAAACCTCGGAAGAATTGTCACATATCGTGAATCCTGCTGTACCCTGTGTTATGAAGAAAAACTTTTCCAGCATGACAGTTATTGCTTCGACATGTGCTGTTGCGGATGCGCTTGCGACTGCCATGATGGCGATGGGCAAGGAAAAAGCCATAGCGCTTGCCAATACGATAGATGGTGTGGAAGTAATATCTGTTACCTCTCCGAATGGGAAGTGCGAAGTGAATTATTCTGCCGGCGCCGAGAAATATGTGGCGATGGTAGGATGTGCCGTTAGTTTAGAAGGGGATGATAAGTGAAGATAGTTGTCGCGATGTCTGGCGGTGTCGACTCAAGTGTTGCCGCGGTGGAGCTTAAAAAGAAGGGGTATGAACTAATTGGCATCACTATGCGGACCTGGTCTAAGGAGGAATGTGGTTCTACGGGAGAAAAGCTTTGTTGTTCATTAGAGGCTGTTCAGCATGCCCGTGCGGTAGCTGAGGATCTGGATATACCATTTTATGCCATGAACTTTTCTAAGTTGTTTGCTGAAAATGTAACAAAATATTTTGTAGATGAATATTCAAAAGGAAGGACTCCAAACCCTTGCGTATATTGTAACAGTAGGCTGAAGTTCGGACATTTGTATAAAGAAGCACTCGCATTGGGAGCGAAAAAAATAGCGACGGGACATTACGCGAAAATAGTTCAAAAGAATGGTGAGTATTTTCTTGCCGAAGCAAAAGATAAGAAAAAGGACCAATCTTATTTTCTTTTCGATATAGCAAAAGAAGTTTTACCGAATATTGAGTTTCCTCTTGGTGATTATACTAAGGCGGAAGTCCGTAAGATTGCTTCCGATGCCGGATTCATGAACGCTGATAGACGAGAAAGTCAGGATATATGTTTTGCTACAACTGATGGAGGTTACAAAGAATATCTTTTTAAAGTGGCCGGACCGGATATGTTTAAACCCGGGGATATTCTGGACAGTGACGGGCAGGTGGTAGGACGCCATGATGGTATTGCTTCTTATACGGTTGGACAACGTCGCGGAGTCGGATTGGCTATGAAAGAGCCTGTTTATGTGGTTAAAATTAACGCAAAAAATAATACTATTACCATTGGATCCAAAGAGCATGCCATGAAAAAAAAGATGCTTGTTACCGGACTGAACTGGTTGGTCAATGATGTGCCGACAGATCCGGTGGAGTTAGATGTTAAAATCCGGTATGGGAGCAAGAAAACCAGGGCAACAGTCATTCCTTCTGGTCAGGGCGAAGTAACGGTGGAATTTAAGGAACCTCAATTTGCGCCCACACCCGGTCAAGCCGCTGTATTTTATAATGCTGAGATCGTTACAGGGGGCGGGTGGATAGAAAAAACTTTTTGAGTGTTCATCTTTGTGTGTGTGGAAAATATTGTAAAGATAAGCTAGAGAAGATTGGTAGCGGGGGACGGACTCGAACCGTCGACAACACGGGTATGAGCCGTGCGCTCTAACCAGCTGAGCTACCCCGCCACAAAAGGAATACCGAGACATAATTATATTGTAATACCCTTTGTTTGTCAATTGTTACTGAGTGCCTTGTGGGCTTTTTTGACTAATATCGCGTGTATAGTATACTTATAGGCATTAGGAGGTATGAAGATGCAAACTGTTATACTTTTATTTCAATGCGCCGACCAGAAAGGGATCGTCGCGAAGGTGTCTGATTTTATTTTTCAACATGCGGGAAATGTTATTACTGCCGATCAGTATAGTACTGATCCGGAGAATGGGCATTTTTTCTTAAGGATTGAATTCTATATTGATGAGAGATTGCATGATAAACAGACGCTAGGTGAGGCTCTTTCTCCAATCGCTGAACATTTTGGAGCGGACTGGAAGTTGCACTATAAGCATGAACGTCTCCGTATGGGGATAATGGTTTCAAAACCTGATCATTGTCTGGTAGATCTTTTGTATCGATGGAGATCGGGAGAATTAGAAGTGGATATACCGTTTGTCATAAGTAATTACGAGGGACATCGAAAGATAGTTAAGCAGTACGATATACCATTTTATTTTATCCCCGCAACGAAAGATAACAGGAGAGAAGAGGAAATACTAAAACGTGTATCACGGGATTCGGATTTCCTGATACTTGCCAGGTATATGCTTATACTTTCCGGTGGTTTTTTGGATGAATACGGAAAAAATGTTATTAATATACATCACAGTTTTTTACCGTCTTTTAAGGGATCAGCTCCCTATCGACAAGCGTTTGAAAGGGGAGTTAAAGTTATAGGCGCTACAGCTCATTTTGTGACGGAAACGCTTGATGAAGGAGCCATAATCAGCCAGATTGTTGAAGGGGTGTCACATAAAGACGGCGTGGATGATCTTGAGAGAAAAGGGAAGAACATGGAAAAACAGGCGTTGTCACAAGCCGTTTATGATTACATCGATTATCGAATCATTAAACATAATAATAAAACCATTGTTTTTTAGTTCGCGTTGCATGCGCGATAATATTTGTAGAATGTAAATTTGAAACAGGAGGGAACATGAGAAGCAAAATTCTATGCACGATGATTCTTTTAATGCTGGTTTTGGCATATCAGCCGGCGGTTTTCGCGCAACAGGTCATGTCAGAAGGGTTTATCGAAGGCGACCCAAGGACCAATGTCGGTGTAAATTTATCAGCGTTTGTGCCGTCGGGAAATGAGTTTCAAGTAGGATATTATGTGGGTGGCCAGGTATCTTACGATATTACCTGGTTTTTCGCGCTGGGGTTTGAAGGCGGGTATCTTAACTGTGATCTTAAGGGAGACGATCAAAACGTGGGTAAATTTAATGCCGCGCCGCTCTTGGGTGACATAATAATCAAAATACCTATGGATATGCACAGTTTTGTTTTTACACCGTATGGAATAGTCGGTCTTGGTTGTTTGATTTCAAATGTGCAAACAGGAGACGCGGTTACTAATGATGGGACGATCGAGACAAATGTACCGTTTCTTGTAAAGTTTGGTGGTGGATTTGATTTTATAATCAATGAACAGTTTATCATAAATTTCGAAGCCAGTTATCATTATGCACAGGTTGAATTTGATGAAAAACTTACTAACCAGGCATTTGGTTTGGATAAAACCAATCTAAATGCCGGTTATATCGGCGGCGGCGTAAAGTATAGGTTTTAAGGCTGTGAGAAATCTCACCAAAACCGCAGCTAGAATAAATTCAAGGATCGGCAGGGCAATTCATGATTATGGTCTTATCGAGGACGGAGACAAGGTGCTTGTCGCGGTTTCCGGTGGCAAGGACAGTCTGACACTGATCACTCTTCTTAAAGAGATACAGGGTTGGGCGCCTATCAAATTCGAGCTTGTCGTAGCACATGTCATATCTGATTTTCAAGAAGACAGCGAAAAACACGCTGTCTCTCTCGCCAAGATATTCGAGGAGATGGGGCTTGAATACAAATTCCGAACAATAAAAGTTGCTGATAAAGAAAAGAAAACAACCTGTTTCTGGTGTTCCTGGAACAGGCGAAAAGCCCTTTTCAAACTGGCGGACGAACTAGGGTGCGGAAAAGTTGCGCTTGGACATCATAAAGACGATATTGTTGAGACCATGCTTATGAATATGTTGTACAATGGTGAAATCTCAGCTATGAACCCACGGCAGGAACTGTTTGATGGGAAGCTAACAGTAATCAGGCCGCTTTGTTATGTTGAGGAAAAGATGATAGCGGAATATGCTGAAGAAAAAAAATTTACGAAATATATCTGCACTTGTCCTTTCGCGGAAAAATCACGAAGAAAGTTTATTAAAGATTTTATAAGAAGCGCGGAGAAGAATACGCCAAGGATAAATATAAAGACAAACGTATTTAAGAGTATAAGCCGGATAAAAGCTGATTACTTGAATATTCAGACAGGAGACGATAAGTGAGTGTGACAAAATATAGTAAGCCTGAATTAGTTGTCCCGGCCGGAAATTGGAGTTCTCTGGGTGCAGCTATAGAGGGCGGAGCCGATAGTGTTTATTTCGGAGTTAAAGGATGGAGCATGCGTCAGAGGGCGGATAATTTCGATCCGCTTGAGATTAAAAAATTAATGAAACTTCTGCATGATGCGGGCAGAAAGGGATACTTAGCTCTCAATGTTATAGTGTTTAATAAGGAAGTAGACCGGGTAAGGAAAGTTCTCAAACATGCCGCAAGTGCCGGAGTGGATGCGGTAATACTTTGGGACACTGCGGTTCTGGCGATGGCAAAAGAAGAAGGTCTAAGTGTGCACTTGTCCACACAGGCAAGTGTTTCAAATATTGAGGCCATAAGATTTTACGCGTCTATCGGTGTTAAAAGGATAGTTTTGGCACGTGAATGTTCCTTGTCTGATGTAAGAGATATGATCAAGCAAATAAAAAAAGAGAAGATCGACTGCTCGATCGAAACTTTCATACATGGGGCCATGTGTGTAAGTGTATCCGGGAGATGTTTTTTGTCTCAGCATTCTTTTCTGAAGTCAGCTAACAGGGGAGAATGTCTCCAGCCATGTCGGCGTGAGTTTGACATTATTGATACGGATGGGGATTCCAAGTATGTTCTTGGAAGAGATTATGTGATGAGTCCTAAGGATCTGTGTACAGTCGAGATATTAGATGAATTGATCAAGTCGGGAATACACGCGTTTAAGATCGAAGGCAGGATCAGGTCTTCGGAATATGTAAAAGTGGTGACTGAGGTCTATAGAGAGGCTATTGATTCCTTTTTTGAAGGGAAGTTGAATGATGAACTAAAATCATCTTTGAAGAAAAAGTTAAAGACTGTTTATAATAGAGGTTTTTCTTTAGGATTTTACGAAGGTGATCCGGATGACTGGATATCAAGAGAGCTCGGGAGTGAGTACGAGAGGGTCTATGTCGGTGAAGTTCTGAAATATTACAAGAAAATCGGAGTGGCAGAGGTGTTTGTGAGAAGTGAAGGAGTGAAAAGAGGGCAAGAAATTGTTATTATCGGGAAAAATACACCTGCCCGAACAGTAAGAATAGAGGAGTTGGAGAAGGATCACAAGCCCGTTGATTTTGGGTCAAAAGGGGAGCCTGTAGGTATAAAATTACCCTTTGTGGTAAAGCCTAAGGATAAAGTTTTCATTAGGCGTCTTCGATATCCAGACAGAGAAAAAGATATTTCACTTGACTAATTTGTTTAAATCGTGGATAATTACTCTTGGGTATGATGAGTGTATCCAGGGGGACGAAGGCGTTCTCACACTATAGGTGTGAGAACGCTTTTGTTGTCTAAAAACAGAAAGAAGGGGGAAAATGAGTAGTAAAGGGTATGTTAAAAGAGTACTGGAAACAGTAAAAAAACGTAATCATGGTGAACCGGAATTTCTTCAGGCTGTCGAGGAAGTGCTAAGCTCTTTAGCCGTTGTACTTGAAAAACACAAGAAGTACGAAGATGCCGCGATACTTGAACGTATAGTGGAGCCGGAAAGGCAAATCATGTTCAAAGTGCCTTGGCAGGATGATCAGGGGAAGTTTCATGTTAACCGTGGGTTTCGCTTCCAATTCAACAGCGCGTTGGGACCTTATAAGGGTGGCTTGAGATTGCATCCAACTGTCAATCAAAGTATTTTGAAATTTCTGGGTTTTGAACAGGTCTTTAAAAATTCCCTTACTACTTTGCCAATGGGTGGATCTAAAGGCGGATCGGATTTCGACCCAAAAGGAAAATCTGATAATGAGGTTATGAGGTTTTGTCAGTCTTTCATGCTAGAATTGCAGAGGCATATTGGTGCTGATACGGATGTACCTGCGGGAGATATAGGCGTAGGCGGACGTGAGATCGGTTTTATGTTCGGTCAGTATAAAAGGATAAAAAATGAATTTGTCGGGGTTCTTACCGGTAAAGATCTTAAATGGGGTGGGTCACTTGTACGCCCGGAAGCTACCGGATACGGTGCAGCTTATTTTGCCGAGGAAATGTTAAAAACAAGGGGTAACAGCTTCGGTGGTAAAATAGTGGCTATTTCAGGGTCAGGTAATGTCGCTCAGTATGCTGTTGAGAAAGTGAATCATCTCGGTGGTAAGGTAGTGACTCTGTCGGACTCGGCCGGTACGATCTTTGATGCGGACGGAATTGATGCAGAAAAACTAGCGTTTGTAAAGGAACTTAAAAACGTGAAAAGAGGGCGCATTAAAGAATATGCGGACAAGTATAAATGTGAGTATTTAGAAGGCAAAAAACCTTGGGGTGTTAAGTGTGACTGCGCGTTTCCGTGTGCTACTCAAAACGAGATTGACGCGAATGACGCCAAAACGCTTCTTGATAACGGTTGTATCCTTGTTTCAGAGGGAGCGAACATGCCTTCAACTCCGGAAGCTGTAGATCTTTTCGTCGAGAAAAAGATACTTTACGGCCCTGGTAAGGCGGCAAATGCTGGTGGCGTAGCTACTTCAGGGCTTGAGATGAGCCAGAACTCAATGCGTTTATCTTGGTCGCGAGAAGAAGTTGACCAGAAATTGAGGGGTATTATGAAAGCTGTTCATCAACAGTGTGTTGATGCTTGTAAAGAGTACGGCTTAGAGGGTAATTATGTAGCGGGAGCCAATATAGCGGGCTTTGTTAAAGTGGCCGATGCTATGCTAGAACAAGGTCTTGTATAATGATCTTTCTGTTTCAGCTCAGGACCGCGGGTAGCCGCGGCCCTGAACTGAAACATTCTACGCATTTAACGGCAATGATTCAAGCACTACGAAATTAAAATACTCAATAAGATTTGCTCCGTTCGGAAGAAACCCCCATATTTCGCTTGTATTCCCCCAAGAAATTGATACAATAAACCAAAATGTTACGAATACATAGATTCTAATAGTATAACAAAGGAGAGATAATGGTATCTTACAAAGAACTAGGACTGGTCACTACTAAAGAAGGTTTTGCTAAAGCTGTCGACGGTAAATACGCTATTCCAGGGTACAACTTTAACAACATGGAACAGATTCAGTCGATTATAATAGCTTGTCTTGCGACTCAGTCTCCTGTTATATTGCAGGTGTCAAGCGGAGCGCGTAAATACGCGAACCAGACACTTTTGAGATACATGGGGCAGGGGGCTGTCGCAATGATGAAAGAGATGGCAAAAGCACAGGGGCTTAAAGAAATACCCGTAACGCTTC
>CAYZXR010000036.1:0-5045 GCA_964482475.1 uncultured Planctomycetia bacterium
CCTGTGAAAGTACCTCCGAAAAATCCTATTTCGATGTTAGAGTGAGAAACGGGTATTGTGGAAAGATATTCCTCAATAGTCTGGGCGACATCATCCGGCAGAGTACCTTGATGTCCGCTTATTTTACGCTGATCGCAAAAAATACACTGATAGGGACATCCTTGATGCGATATGAAGAAAGGAATGACATAGTTTCTTTTCACAGCTTGTCCCGATCTATAAAATCTAAAAGATCCAATCCAGTATTCTCAAAAAGTTTTTTAAGGCTTACAACTGAAAGACCAAGAATATTGAAATATGACCCTCGAATATCATCAAACAACATAGCTCCGACCCCCTCAATGGAAAAGCCGCCGGCTTTATCATATGGCCCCAACAAGGGGAAGTATCTATCCGCGTCACCTTCTTTTAAACTAGTAACAGATATCTCACTTTTATCGACCCCTACCGATTTCCGTCCGGACAAAGCATCAATAACACAGATCCCTGTATACACAAATATATCTCTTCCTGAAAACGCGCGAAGCATGGTTTTTGCCTCTTCCTCACCCTTTGGCTTGCCTAATACAACATCCCCACACATAACAAGAGTGTCGGCTCCAATTATAACATCTTCTTCTGTCTCACACACCGTCAGCGCAAATTCTGCTTTCTTGATAGCGTTTAATTCCACCACTTCAGAAATCGGTCCCTCTCCGCCGGGAATCTCTTCGATTTCATTTGGCATAACAACATGAACGATGCCGCATGAAGTAAGTATTTCTGAACGCCTTCTGGACGCGGAAGCTAAAACTATCTTGCGCATACGACTCCTTTATTTTTAAAATATAATCCATTTCTCTCATCTATACGCAAATTGTCAACAAACTCCTTCATCTCTTCGAAATTGTTAGACCTGGGATACTTCCTCATAATGTCATTCAAGTTTTTAAATCTCTTAAGATACCAGCAAACATGCTTATACATACGCGTAAAGACCCTAGCTTCATCATTGTACATAAAACATAACTCAAAATGCTCTTGCATAACTTTCTTTGTATCATCAAAAGACAATGGAGGCTTGGTTGTCCCATCAAGAAGAAAACGATATATATCATTGAATATCCATGGGTACCCAAAAGCACCTCTTGCTACGGAAACAGCGTCACACCCTGTTAAATCAAAAACGTTTGATACATCTTCCGGAGTAAAAATATTACCGCTGGCAAAAACCGGTATCTTTACCGCTTCCTTCACAAGCCGCGTCAATCCATGATCAGGTTTGCCTTTATACATCACTTCTCGTGTCCGAGAGTGCACACATACAGCACTAGCCCCTTCCGATTCGGCCACCTGCGCGGCTTCAACACAATTCACATTCTCATTATCCCAACCGCTTCGTATTTTGACCGTCACAGGGATACTCAACACCTTGACAAGATTACGCACAATTAATCCAAGCTGTCTGAGATCTTTCATCAAAGCCGATCCTTTTCCCGCGCATATCACCTTGCGAGCGGGACACCCGGCGTTCAAATCAAGCACTCCATAACCCTTTTCCTCACAAGCCTTAGCGGCTAATACTATTTTCTCTATATCCTGACCGACCAATTGAACTCCTAAAGGCTTATCTTCAGGCACACTATCAAGCATCTTAATCGTCTTTAAATTATTGTAAAAAATACCATTCACATCAATCATCTCTGTAAACGCAAACTTACACCCGTATTTCCTCGCCATTAAACGGAAAGGCATATCTGTGACGCCAGACATCGGCGCGAGGAAAACCTTCGCCCTGATAATCCCTTCAATAGGATTTTGTTCTTGCTGTCTCATATATCTTCACCCTTTTGAAATACCCAGATGTTTGCTGTATGCACGGGTTATAGCAGCGCGTGCAGCTTTATCCAATTTCTTCCAATCACGGGATAAATTCGGATCGAGTGGTGCTTTTTTGCCAATAAGATCCTGAGAATTGATAGGAACCGCGCCATGCGCACACGCATTGTTTCTTACATAGTTATCGTTTGACGCAATTATCACTTTACCTTTACGTGAACATTCTTTTACAACTTCTATTATTTTGTCGTCACCTTCGCCAGTCGCGGAAAAAATCTGCGCTGGATCCCTATCAACCCCTTCTTTATCCAAATAACGATATCGGTCATCACCGTCAAAGACAACCTTCACATCCCCGATAAACCCACTAACCCTAGCATATTCACGGCTAAGCGCAATAATCTCGGAACGTGCCCGCAGCAAACTCTTATCCGCCTGTGTTCTAACATCAGGAATAGCGTGAATAGCATTATATCCATCTACAACAAGAGTTGTCATCACTATCCCGTTTTCGACCTATTTATATTGATAGTCACAATTAAGTCACCCTTATGCTTACAGCACGGGCACTTTTCCCCCTGACCTTTTAACCTCATTTTTTGACCGCTTTTTGTACCGCCAGGGATCCTAAGTTTTATACTCTTTCCGGTAGAAAGTTTAAATTTCGCCTCGCCACCCTTTTCCGCGAGAGCTCCCGGTATCGGCAAGGCCGCTTTTATGTCTGTATCAACATCCTCATAACCTGAGTTAGCCTGCTGACTTCTCGGAGAATAATAATAAGCTTGCCGCGAACCACCGGCGGAAGCCCTACCAGAAAACAGGTTCTCGAAAATTCCATCAAAAACAGAACCGGAGGAAAATCCCTGATTTCCTCCGGTAGAAAAATTCCTCGAAAAATCCGAATAATCGAAACCTTGAGATGATGAATAATCACCCGTGTACGCCCCCATCTTACGCAAATTGTCGTATTCCACGCGCCGTTTTTCATCACCAAGCGAGTAATATGCTTCTGTTATCGTCTTGAAGTGGTCTTCTGCCCTTTTATTTCCAGGATTTTTATCTGGATGGTACTTGACCGCAAGCTTCCTATAAGCCTTTTTAATCTCAGTCTGGCTGGCATTTTCCCCCACTCCCAGAACTTTGTAATAGTCTTTTTTCGACATCTTTCCTCCCCGTCACTAGAATATAATAGTATTTATTACTAACATAATTATATAGGTTATTACCTTGATTGTCGAGCTGGTATTGCAGTTTCGAATATTTGTGCTGGAGTCTAGACTACGTGGGGTGTGACATGTTCGCCTCAAACAAGGGTGGAGCAACCCCGCCCTATCGATTAAGCTTCAATCTCCTGCTGCCTGAGTAAGACTTCTTTTGCTATATGATCCATAAGCTTTCTATATTCCAGTTGTCCTACAAGCCGATGTGATTCTTCACTATCCAGCACGGGAATATAATCCATATTCTTAGCCTGAAACATTGCGATAGCCGCCTTAAGATTCTGCCCCTCAAAAACAACCTCTCCTATTTCGCGGACTATATCACCAGCAACTATCAACTGATCCATCTGTTCTTCATAAAACGTCTCGCGAATTTCCCCTAATGATGTAACACCTATAAATTTTCCATCCATCCCAACCACTGGGAAATTATACCCATCACTATTTTTCATTATATCCAATATCTCATGTAAACAGTTATTTTCCTTAATCGGAGTGAAATCTTTATCCATAATATTGCCAATTTTATATGCCGCAATCACATCTTCTTCGGTAATGTTTCTGTACATTTCATCCGCTTTTTTTATTCCGTATTTAATCATGGGGGGGGCCAAAAACTGTAAAACAAAAGTAGTGGCCGTTACAATATTAATTACCAGCAAACCCGCGTCTTCAAAACCTACACGGCTAAAACTATTATACGCAGCAATAGATAATCCAACCGCTACACCAGCCTGATCAAACAAACAAAATCCCAGATATTTTGTTACGGTTTCCTTAGCCCCGGAAAGCTTCCCCCCCAGATATGCCCCAGCCATTTTTCCAATACTACGAGCAAAAATGTACGAAATAGCCAATATAGGAACACTGCCCATAATCAGGATCTTCGCGTCTAAACGTGCTCCGACAAGCACAAAAAAGAGGATGTATATAGGACGACTAAATTTCTTCATTGATTCAAACATTTCCCTATTGTCTGAAGATTGAAGATTGGACACCATAGCGCCGAGTGCCATAGCTGCGAGAATGGAATCTATTTCTAGATAAATCGAAAGTCCTACCACTAAAATGATAGTTCCAAGAGTGTACGGCAATAAACGTTCCGCATTTTTTGAACGTTCAACTGCCCTATGAAGAACATGCGCCGCGACAAGACCAATAACGACCGAAAGGACTATCGTTAGTACTGGCCTTGTTAATGTACCGATAATCGAAAAATCCCCATGGACCATAAACGCCATAGCGAAAGCACTTGCAAGACCATAGATGACAAGAGCGAATACATCGTCCAATGCCACTATGGAAAGTGTTGTCATTGTAACCGGACCACGAGCCTTATATTCACCTAAAACATTATACGTAGCCGCTGGAGCTGTAGCGGAAGATAATGCCCCTAGGATAAGTCCCATATAAAGCTTTCCTGTTATGAGAGTCACCAGGAGTGCAACACCACAAAACGTAAAAATAGTTTCACAGAACAATATGGTATAAATCGATCTACTATACCTCTTGAATCGCTCAAAGTTAAGTTCAGACCCTATCATGAACCCTATAATACCAAGAGCAAGATTAATAAGTGGTCCAAAGGAATCTAGAATTGGACCACTTAACACGCCGTGAAAGGATTTTCCCAAAAATATCCCAATTATGATATACCCCATCACGGCGGGAAGTTTTAGCTTCTGAAACAATCCACCGCTAATAGACCCTAATAAAAGAACTATACCTATCACCAACAATATGTTCATATCACCATCTTCTTTCTAGAAATAACATTATCTATTTTTTGGATTTTTTCTTTGAACCACTTTTACTACTCGCGGATCTCTTTTGCCAATATTCCGCGAGCCTCTTGCTCACAAGATATTTTATAGTACCTGTCGGATATTTACCATTCTTATTCACTTCACCGGCTTTTATTCCAGTCAAAAGCTCTATCCCTTCATCTACGGTTGACACCGCCCATATGTGAAACTTTCCTTTTTCAACGGCTTTTATAACTTCATC
>CAYZXR010000036.1:5145-10051 GCA_964482475.1 uncultured Planctomycetia bacterium
CCTCCCATTTTAACCTGCCGTTCAATATCCACCACTCCCTTTTCACCTATATATGTCCTGACAGTGATACGTGAAGGTTTGCCAAACATATATTCTCCCATATCATATACCGCCAAACCGTTTATCTGACCGACACGCTCACCATCAGTGTCTATCATTATCACTCCGTTCTCTATCATTTCACCAATCTTCTCCTCAAGAAGGTTTGAACGATACACTTTTTCCTGAATAGCCTTCTCCAAATGATTAGCCTGGACATATTGAGCATGATCCTGACCAGCCCAGTAGTTGGACTCCCTAAGTATATCAGCAATATCCATAAAACAGGCACTGAGTTTGTCTTGGTCTCCTGCGATTCGTGAACCGTATTCAACTATTTTAGCGACAGCTTTTCTATCAAAATGACGAAGTCCTTCCTCATCACATCGAACTTTTATAAACGCGGCATATTTTTTAATTTTTTCTGGATCTCGCCCCATGGCGACCTCAAAATCAGCCTTTACTTTGAACATTTTACGGAAATTCTCGTCGTGCTGATATAATAACTGATACAACCATCTCGGACCAACCATGATAACTTTAATATCACAAGGAATGGGACGCGGCTTAAGACTTGTCGTAGTTATAACTCGAAACTGCTCATTTATATCCTCCACTTTTATCTCATGATTGCGTATTACTCTTTTTAATGCGTCCCATGCCATAAAAGCACTCAGAACATCCATAGCCTGTAATATCAAATATCCCCCATTTGCTTTATGCAAAGCACCTGGAGCTATCATTGTGAAATCCGTCGTCATGGAACCGAATTGAGCGGCATATTCAATTCTCCCAAGTAAGTTGTAATACGTCGGATTTTGCTCAACAATAACCGGAGCCCCTTCAGAGTAGCTGTGGTCCACTAGCACATTTACCTGATACTTTTTGAAAACATTCTCTTTTGAGGGGGGTCTCACTCCAAGCATCGGCATCCCGATAGCTTCTTCGTCCTCTTTAAAAATATCGATATTTTTCAAGATGTCTTCTTGAACACGATTAAGATGCTTGATAACATCCTCTGATTCTCTATATTTGAACCGCAACTCATCAATCATATGCCGTACAGAAAAAAGTGTAACTTCCCTTTCTAGCTCTTTAATTTTCAGCTTGGCTTCTTTTTCCATATTACGCACTTCATTCAATACTTGCTCAATCCTCACATGAAGGTCATCTTTCTTTTTTTCTATACCTTCCTTTTCATCATCCGGCAACTCCTCGTACTCTTCCGAGCTCATCGGTTTGTCACCTATACGTGGAACAAGCACCACTCCGGTAGCCGTTTGCTTCAAAGCAAACCCTTCATCTTCAGCTTTATCTTCTATTTCCTGCAGGGTTGATTCCCTTTTTTGTTTGTATTCACTCAAAAGATCATGTTTTCTTTTCTCATAATCTTCACTTTCGAATGCCTTAGGGATCTCTATTTTTAGATCTTTTACCATCTCTTCCATATCCCGCCGAAACGCCTTACCGTCACCGGCTTGCAAACTCAAAGCTACAGGTTCGTCTTCGTGTACAAAGTTGTACACATAAACCCAATCATTTGGAGTTTTCTGAGACGACGCCAATTCATACACCACTTTCTTGACCTGTGTATTACGACCGGTACCCGCCTCACCGCATACAAATATATTATATCCGTCAGATTTAACATTAAGACCAAACCCGATAGAACCGACAGCCCTCTCTTGATGCACAGGTTCATGCTCGAAATCGTAGTCCTCTGTGGTTTTAAAAGGAAAACTGGAAGATTTGCATATCTTTTTCAGCTCTTCTGGTTTTAATTTTTTAACTGACATATTATCCTCCCATATTACTATTATTGTTTAAATAAAATTCGAGTCTATTAAAGGAAATTACCCTATAGCGACACCGTAGTCAAGCTTACTGGCTATGTCTTGAAAAGCATATGATATACTTCCAGCCAAAGAGGAATGGTAAATATCGCAGCAACATGCGTATAAAGTATCATACTGCTAAAAAACCTGTTATCCGCATTCGTATATGCGCCTATAACAACAAGGGAAACAGCCGTAGGCATTATGGCCTGCAGGAATAAGAAGAACCTAAGACTACTTCCTACGGGAATAAAGAACAACACACCAAGAACGATCATCGGAAATATTATAAGCTTGGCCAGCATCCCTGCGATCACCGGTGTTTTTACAGCTGGCAAATGCGCCGAATACCGACAAAGATAAGCACCAAGAGTCAGCATAACCAAGGGAAATGCCGCCTGTCCAAGCTGTGCAATAGGCGCCATAAGTAGATTCGGCATCGTGCCCTTTCCAAAGACAGCTACCCACAAAACTGAAAAAACAGTAGCAACCACCGGTGGATTGAACAACATCCTAAACTTGAAAGATTCTCTCAATTTTCCTGATAAAAACAACGGAACAAGCGACCACATTAAGAGATTGAATCCAATTATAAAAAGAAATGTGTATACTAACAACCTATCTCTTACAAGTCCGGTAAAAGAAAAAAGTATAATATTCATCGGCAAATAACCGCAATTCTGAAAACCCGCCGCGCACAAAAACTCCTTTTTAGAACAAGGCCCCTTGATTAATCGATAGACCAATAATCCTAAAAACATACCTAAAATTGAAAAAGCTATCGCGCAAAAAGGCAACAACCACCAATCTTCATATTCTGAAAAACTAAAGTATGAAATGATCTTATTTATTATGAGACATGGGAAAATAACACGAATGAGAAGCTGGCTAAGTGTGTCTACAAATTTATCGCTAACTGTTTTACGACGATAAAGAACATATCCTGTAGCCACCAAAATACAGAGTTTGGCCATGGTTGCCGCTATTGTGTAAAAAGATAGATGTACTTCCATTGTCGCGTCCCCGGATATTATTTATTGTCAGGCTTACCTAACAACTTAAACATTTTTGTCTTATAGGCTTCAACCCCGGGCTGGTCAAACGGATTTACGCCGGAAATATACGCTGAGATAGCGACAGCCGTCTCGAAAAAGTAAAATAATTGCCCCAAATTAAACGCTGATCTTTCCGAAATCGTAATAGTTGAATTCGGCACTCCACCCTCAAAATGGGCTTCACAAGTGGCCAAATAAGCCTGCTTATTGATATATGAAAGGCTTTTCCCTTCTAAATAATTCAGATCATCAAGATTTTTATCGTTAAAAGGAACTTTGCAACACTGTCTCTCATTTGTTTCGACAATAAATGTCTCAAAAATATTTCTTTCCCCCTGTTGCGTTAGCTGCCCCATAGAATGTAGATCTGTCGTAAAATCACATGCGGCAGGAAAAATACCTTTTCCTGATTTTCCTTCACTCTCCCCAAAAAGTTGCTTCCACCATTCTTCTATAAAGTGAAGTTTATCATCAAAACTTGATAAGACCTCAATAACTTTCCCCTTCCGATAGAGAATATTACGTATAGCCGCGTACTTGTATGCCTGATTTTTATCCAAATCACACATCGACACTTCTTTAGCGCATTTTGCGGCACCATTGACAATGTCTCGTATGTTTATACCCGCACAAGCCGCAGGCAAAAGACCTACCGGTGTTAAAACTGAAAATCTGCCGCCTGTGTCGTCCGGTATAACAAAAGTCTTATACCCGGCCCGATCCGCCAGTTGTTTTAGGGCCCCTTTTTCTTTATCGGTAGTACAAACAACCCGGTCTTTTAGCCCGTCAATACCGTATTTTTTCTTAAGCGCATTTTCAATTATTCTGAAAGCTACGGCTGGCTCAGTAGTCGTTCCTGATTTTGATATAACATTTACACTTATATCTTTGTCTCCGTCTTCAATAATATTCAATAATTTCTCAAGATGATATCCACATAAATTGTTCCCTGTAAAAAATATTTTCTCTTTATCTGTGTCAGACGCTAACATCTCAATCGTGGACATAGCACCCAGATAAGACCCGCCTATTCCCACTATTACAATAAGATCGGAAGATTGCCTCATCCTCTCCGCGCACTCTTCTATCTCTTTAAGCGTAGCTTCTGTTATCGTGGCAGGAAGATCCACCCAACCAAGGAAATCATTCCCCGGTCCATTTTTATCAACAAGCAATGAATGTGCTTTTTCAACTTCGGGCAAAATGGCCGCCAAGTCCTCTTCCGAGACAAAACCTTTCAAATATTTTGTCTCCAATTGTATACTTTTAGTCATACCAAAACCTCACTGTTATTTAGTGACTTTTTTTTATTTTCCTGAAGGCATTATAAAAACCGGACAATTTTGCCCTAAAATGAAGCGGCTTACTCGTATCTGAATTCGTAATCTTAGCCCTTTTAAGCGCGTATATGTCCCTATTCCGCCTGCCTGGACCTCTATTCGTCGCACATGCCGCTTTATATCCTGCTTTTTTTACAACCTCTTTTATTTTCTCGCTAAACCCTCCTGTAGGATAACAAAAAACTTCGGCGACGGATTCTGTGTTCTTTTTTATGTCTTCTCGACTTCCCGCGATCTCATTCCAAAGCCCTACCTCATCGCTGATCGAAGGCAAATAAACATTATTTCTAGTATGTCCACCAAAAACTATATCATTTTTTTCCATTAACCTTACCTGATCCCATGTTAAATAGCCGTCTTCCTTGTCCATATTTCCAGTAACAAGGAATATGGTAGCCGGCATGCCATGTTTTACCAGTACGGGAAAAGCATAAGTAAAATTATCTGCCAATCCGTCATCGAAAGTGAGGACAACAGTACGCGGCAAATATTGTTTTCCATCTTTGATAGCCTTAACCAATTCTTCTATGGTTATAACTGAATAACCATTATCATCCAAAAATTTCATCTGTCTCTTGAAAGTCTCAGGCGTCACACATAGAGTACTCTTATCATTCGACACCGAGTGATACATCAG
>CAYZXR010000037.1:0-9479 GCA_964482475.1 uncultured Planctomycetia bacterium
GATATTGTTGTATTTCCGGAAATGGTTTTGTGCGGTGCTCCTTTAGAAGATCTTGCGTGTAAACCTCATTTTATCCGGGATAATTTAAAAGCATTGAAATCCCTCGCAAAGGGGGTTGTGGGTATAGCAGCGGTAATAGGGTTTATTGCCGAGGATAGAGCAGGACGAGCTAGAAGCGCCGCGGCTGTGGTCAAAAACGGGCAAATAGAAAAAGTCTATTTTCCAGGGGAAGAAGAGGTATTCTCTTTGGGGGATTCAAAATGCGCGATAAATATAACGAATGAGATATCGGTATTTGAAGAAGACATTTCTTGTAATAAAACCCGATCGAACGCGGATATAATTTTCAATCTTTGTGGTTTTCCATATGCTATAGGCGAACGTAAAAAGATCATTGAGTATTTCTCCAAAAGATCATCCGCGTTAAACCAATTCAATTGTTTTATTAATCTTGTGGGCGGTCAGGACGGCCTTGTTTTTGATGGGGGGAGTTTTATCGCGGGGCCAGACGGTAAATTAGCAGTCTCTGGGAAGAGGTTCACGGAAGACATAGTGTTTTTTGACGCAGAATGCCGAGAAAAAGGAGATACTGCCTCTCTTGAGGAAACCAACAAACTTGATGAGATACATCAAGCCCTTGTTTTGGGTACGAGAGATTATTTGCGAAAAAACGGTTTCGAAAAATGCGTGCTAGGTCTTTCAGGAGGTCTTGACTCGGCATTGACGGCGGTTATTGCGCGGGATGCTGTTGGAGCCGACAATGTAATGGCAATTTCTATGCCATCGCAATTTTCATCAGAAGGTACCCAGCAGGATTCCAAAAAGACAGCAGAGAGTCTAGGCATTACATTGCGGGAAGTACCTATAAAAAATATTTGTGACATTTATCATTCCAATATAGACCAAGTTTTTGGAGCGGAAGACAAGGGAGTCGCCGGAGAAAACCTTCAAGCCCGGGTGCGCGGCAATATCCTTATGGCATTTTCCAATAAGTTCGGGTGGCTTGTACTTACAACAGGGAATAAAAGTGAATCGGCGGTAGGATATTGTACGTTGTATGGTGATATGGCAGGTGGTTTCGCGGTTATTGGCGACTTACTTAAAACGACAGCTTATAAGTTAGCCCGGTACATTAATAACAAGGAAGGGCGGGAGGTAATTCCGGAAAGTGTTATATCGCGCGCACCGTCAGCTGAACTCAGTCCTGGCCAGAAAGACACCGACTCTTTACCGTCTTATGATGTTTTAGATCCTATACTTAAAGCATATATTGAAGAGCATTTAAGCTTTGACGAGATTAACGCGCGGTTAGGTGATACCGCACTCTTGAAGAAAGTCATAAATATGGTGGATAGGACAGAATACAAAAGAATACAAGCCCCCCCCGGGGTTAAACTGACTCATTGGGTATTAGGAAGAGATAGAGTTTTACCTATCACTAACAAATACACAGAATCGGACGATTAAGCCTAGATTTTTCCATTTTAGAGCATTGAAAATAAAGCTCTTGATTAAAAAATTAGTTTATGATATAAAATTGCCAGACTGCAAAGTCGCCGAGGCAATGATGCCCCTGGATCATGACGATGCCAGGGGTTTTTTTTAGTTCAAAGAATAATAGAAGAGGAGCGTATGCCATGCCTAGAAGAGACGACATTCACAAAATTCTTATCATAGGTTCAGGTCCTATCATAATCGGTCAAGCTTGTGAGTTCGACTATTCCGGAACTCAGGCTTGCAAAGCACTTAAAGAAGAAGGTTATGAAGTAGTGCTTGTGAATTCAAATCCCGCGACTATAATGACCGACCCTGAAACAGCGGACAAGACTTACATAGAGCCGTTGACTTTAGAAGTTCTAGAGAAAATAATCGAGATAGAAAAGCCTGACGCGTTACTTCCAAATCTTGGTGGTCAGACAGCGCTCAACCTGTCAGCGTCATTACATACTTCCGGTATATTGAAAAAACACAATGTTGAAATGATAGGTGTTAAATCAGACGCCATAGAAAGAGGAGAAGACCGAATAGCCTTCAAGGCGACCATGAATAAACTCGGGGTTGAGATGGCAAAGTCCGAACCATGCCACTCTGTTGAAGAAGCCGAGAAAATAGCGGAGAAACTCAACTATCCTGTCGTCCTTCGTCCGGCTTATACCATGGGCGGTACAGGAGGAGGCATAGCGTACAATGTCGAAGAACTCAGAACTATTGTTACTCGCGGTCTCGCGGTCAGCCTTGTGCATCAGGTTCTTGTAGAAGAATCTGTGCTTGGTTGGGAAGAGCTTGAGCTGGAAGTTGTCCGGGACGAAAAAAACCAGAAGATTACAGTATGTTTCATAGAAAATATCGATCCCATGGGAGTGCATACCGGTGACAGTTTTTGTTCAGCACCCATGCTTACCGTGCCTAAAGAACTGCAGAAACGTATGCAGGATCTGTCTTATAAAATAGTAGACGCCATTGGCGTAACAGGCGGTACAAATGTGCAGTGGGCCCATAACCCGGAAGATGACAGACTTGTGGTTATCGAGATCAATCCTAGAACTTCACGTTCTTCCGCGCTTGCGTCCAAGGCTACTGGTTTTCCGATAGCAAGAATTTCCACTAAACTTGCCGCTGGGATAACAATGGATGAAATTCCTTACTGGAAAGAGGGGACACTGGAGAAATACGAACCCAGTGGTGATTATGTTGTTATTAAATTCGCTCGTTGGGCTTTTGAAAAATTTCCTCAAGCCAAAGATCATCTTGGGACCCAGATGAGGGCGGTTGGCGAAGTAATGAGCATTGGTAAGACTTACAAAGAAGCCTTCCAGAAGGCTATCCGTTCTCTTGAAATAAAGAGATATGGTCTTGGTGATATAAAAGAATTTAAAGAACTTTCAGTGGAGGAACTTAAAAAGCGTATTTCCATCCCGACCAGCCAACGTATTTTCTTGATGTATGAAGCGTTAATACGAGGAGTTTCGGTGGAAGATTTGCATGAATTGACCAAAATTGGTGTGTGGTTCATCAATGAAATGAAAGATCTGGCTGAATATCAAAATGAGATAACAAAGGATTCCTGGGAAAACCTTTCAGACGATAAACTCGCGAAAGCTAAAGAATGGGGTTTCTCAGATAAATATTTAGCCAAACTTTTTAATGTCAAAGAATCTTTGATCAGAGAAAAGAGGATAGCTATCGGCAAACACGGACGTTTTGAAGCTGTGCCGGTAAGCGGGGTAGAGAACGCGTCGTATTACTACTCCACGTATATTGCCGAAGATTCGGTTCCGGTATCTCCTAATAAGAAGATCATGATACTCGGAGGCGGACCCAACCGCATAGGCCAGGGTATAGAATTCGATTATACCTGTGTGCACGCGGCATTCGCGTTAAGGGACGAAGGATATGAATCGATCATGATCAACTGTAACCCCGAAACTGTATCAACTGATTACGATACATCAAATAAACTTTACTTTGAACCGCTTACGGTTGAGGATGTTCTTACAATTTGTGCGAAGGAACAGCCGGAAGGTGTTATTGTTCAGTTTGGTGGTCAGACACCGCTGAATATTGCTCAGGAACTGAAAGATAATGGCATCAAGATTTTGGGGACTTCACCCGAGAGTATCAATCTTGCTGAGGATCGTGAACATTTCAGAGAAAGAATGATAGCGCTCGGAATACCTCAGCCGGAAAGTGGGTTTGCCCGCTCTCTGGAAGAAGCTTTAGAGATCTCAAAAAGAATAGGGTATCCGCTAATGGTGCGTCCATCTTACGTTTTGGGCGGCCGCGGTATGGAAATCATATATGACGAGGGGATGCTCAGGAAATACGCGGTTGAAGCCATTGACGTAAGTCCGGAACATCCGATGTTGATAGATAGATTTCTTGAGAAGGCGATAGAGGCGGAGGTAGACGCTCTTTGTGATGGAGAAGAGACATTTGTTGCCGCGGTAATGGAACATATAGAACACGCGGGTGTGCATTCAGGAGATTCCGCGTGTGTCATTCCGTCCAGGACCATCAAGGAAGAACATCTTAAGACTATTGAAGAATATTCTATAAAAATAGCTGAAGAGCTCAATGTTGTAGGATTGATGAATATTCAGTACGCGATCTGTGATGATAAGGTATATATTATTGAGGCTAATCCGCGTGCTTCTCGTACTGTCCCGTTGGTGGCAAAAGTGAAGAAGATCTCACTCGCGCGTATAGCTACTTTGCTTATGTTGGGTAAGAAGATAAAAGATTTCCCGGAACTGAAGAAACAGGATGTGCCATATGTGGGTGTTAAGGAAGCTGTTTTTCCATTTAACATGTTCCCTGCGGTTGATCCTTTGCTTGGGCCGGAAATGAGAGCAACAGGAGAGGTTATGGGGCTTGCCGAGTCATTCGGCGCGGCGTTCTATAAGGCACAGGAAGCCGCTGGGTCGAAATTGCCGTTTGAGGGCAATGTAGTTTTGACTGTAGAAAACAATGCTAAAGAAGCGTTACTGCCGGTGGCAAAAAAAATTGAAAAACTTGGGTTTAAAATCTTTGCTACCGCGGGTACAAGCTCTTTTCTAGAAGAAAACGGGGTAAAAACCGAAGTAATAAAGAAATTGCATGAAGGCCGTCCGAATTTGGCGGACGCTATAAAGAACGGCGATGTTAATCTTATTATTAATACGCCTGTTGGAAAAAGCAGTAAATATGATGACAGCTATATACGTATGATGGCTATTCAACAGAAAATACCGTATATAACATCAATGGCTGCCGCTTCCGCAAGTGTCGAAGGTATTGAATCTGCGATGAAGGGTGGACTTGAACCGAAATCATTGCAGGACTATTATAAAGATATTGTCACATCATAACAGATCTATTTATAGGGGCGTATTACTATAATACGCCCCTATAACTTGCCAAATTCCTCTCTTGCTGGTAGGCTTTATCTATTCTTAACATTAAACATGATTGGAGCCTTTTATGGAAGCAAAGAATATATTAAACATATTAGTTATTACTGGCGATAAAAAGCTCAAAACTGTCCTTGAATTTTGCTTTGATGGATGGGGGCATAAGGTGTTTTTCGCGGATTTACGTACCTCTGGTCTTGACGGTATAATCAAGCTTTCTCCGGATGTTGTTGTCATAGATATAGAAAAAGACCCAGCTCCGGGGCTTGAAATGTGTGATCGTTTAAAAAACGATTTCGCGACGGCATACACCCCTGTTATAACACTTGTGGATAAAAATCATTTAAGGCAGGAGCTATTAAAACTTAAGCAGGGGGTTGATGATTATCTCATCAAACCACCGGATCCTCTTGATCTCAGAATACGCATCGAAATGGCTGTAAAGCGTTCCCAACAAAGCCTTTATGCCAGTCCGCTTACTGGGCTTCCTGGCAGTGTGGTTATAGAGGAACTTCTGGAGAACAAGATAAAAAATGACGATTCTTTCGTGGTTGGACATGTGGATATAGATAATTTCAAATCATTTAATGATAAATATGGATACCTGAAAGGTGATAGGATGATTATGCAGACCGCTTATATGCTGAGCACCTCGGTGAAGAGATGCGGCAATAAGGGGGATTTTACGGGACACATCGGCGGTGACGATTTTGTCTTTATTTCGACGCCGGAAAAATACATAAATATCTGCCAAAATTTTGTTTGCATGTTTGATACCATTGTACCTTTTCATTATTCAGGAGATGATAGAAGACATAAATTTATTATGTCCAAGAGTAGATCCAATAGATTGAGAAAACTGCCTCTTATGAGTGTGACTCTTGCTCTAGTAATGAAAAATAGCGCGCATGAGTTTAATAATATACTCGAGCTTAATGAACGAATGGCCGAGGTCAAACAGTATTTGAAAAAAATACCCGGTAGTAAATATATGGCTGATAGAAGGATATCGAAGAAAGATGACCATCTTACTCTACAGGTATTTAACAACGATGAATCGATTGTTAGAGATTACAAACCTCTTGGTCAGATATTAGTTGAGGAAAAAACTGTGACTCCGGAACAGCTTGATAGTGCTTTGCGGATACATTGGAGAAGGGGAGTGCGTCTAGGTGAGGCATTAAAAGATCTAGGATATATATCCAAGGAGAAACTTGACGCGGCGTTGTCTTTGCAAGAAGATAAGCTAGAATCTGACCCGGCTGAGATAACGGTGTAAGGGGCAGGGGCCAAGCCAAGAGAGACGGTAAAAGCAAAGCGCATAGGCTTAAGACGAGAAAAGCAAAGCGCATAGCGCATGGCGCATAGGTTTAAGGCTAGAGGCTAGGGGCGAGAGGCGAGAAAAGCAAAGAGTAGGGGCGGGGTTGCCCCGCCCTTGATAGAGAGAAAAATGTCGAATGCTATCTTATATATTGTTTTGGGTTTAGCGGCGGGAGGGTTAAGCGGCTTACTGGGGATAGGCGGCGGCATGATCATTGTCCCGGCACTTCTTTTTATATTCGGATTTACTCAAATGCAGGCACAAGGAACCACACTTGCGCTTATGATCCCTCCAATAGGGCTTTTGGCCGCATGGACATATTATAAACACGGTGCCGTAAATGTTCGCGCAGCTATTTTTATATGCGCCGGTTTTTTTATAGGTGCCTTGTTTGGCGCGAAGTTTGCTGTTGGATTGCCGAATGAAGTTCTCAAGAAAATATTTGGTGTAGCGATGATAGCTATGGGGCTGCAAATTATATTTGGGAAATAATATACTGGAGCATAATGAAGAAATGTCCTTATTGTGCCGAAGAGATACAGAGCGATGCGGTATTCTGCCGATTTTGTTCTAAAAGCGTAAGAGGTATTTGGACAAAAAGGGTTGTGAAACTGATTATAGTGGCAGCGATAGCGGCGTCAATTATTCTGTATAAACAACAAATAAAGAATTTTGCCTGTACGGTGCAAACTAATATAAGTGAAATAGTTGGCATGTGCGGTGAGGTTAAAGAAAATCTTGCCGCGGTTAAAGATTACAATAAAAGTGTTGGGGCTATAATTAACAAATAGAAAGGTGGTGGTGATTCTTGAATAGAAATACTAAAAGGAAATCATCAGGTTTTACCCTTGTTGAGATCATGATAGTTACAATGATTATCGGTTTGATTCTTGCTATAGCTATACCAAATTATCTAAATGCGAAAAGAGATTCTATGAAGTATACTTGTATTGGGAATCTCCGTCAGATAGATTCAGCCAAATCCATCTGGGCTACGGAAAATTTAGGCACGCCGGAGATGGAGGATCTTGTGCCGGATTATATAAGAAAAACACCGGAATGTCCTTCCGGCGGGGAGTACACGCTTGCCGGTATAGGGTCGGATTCCACGTGCGATATTCCGGGACATGCTATAGATGGTGACGCGTAATCAATGGTATGAGCATGATGAGAGAAGAAAAAGGTTTCACACTAATAGAGATCATGATCGTCATAACGGTAATAGCTTTCATTTTAGGTATTGCCATTCCCGGGGCTATTAAGGCCAGGAGAAGTTCCATGAGATATACGTGTATAGGTAATCTCAGGCAAATTGATTCAGCTAAATCCATCTGGTCGACAGAGCATTCCGGTTCACCGATTATGGAGGACCTTGTGCCGGATTATGTCAGGGTGGCACCCGAATGTCCATCAGGGGGAACTTATACACTTGGCGCGGAGGCTGAGAACACTGTATGCAGTATCGAGAGTCACGTTATTCAAGAAGGTGAATAATTAACACTGGGGGGAGTAATGGCAAAAAAAGAGATAACCTTGAAAAAAATATCGAATTCCGCGGTAAAAACTTTTAAGATCAAAAATCGTAAGGGTGTTGCCGCCATTTGCTTGGATAACCTTACTGAGGGAACGACGTTAAAAATAGCTATAGAAAGAATGGAAAAGGCGCTTAAGCGCATGGGCTATACATTACATAAGTAGAAAAAATGCGAATTCTTCATATAAGATTGATTGGCTTGATAGCCGGGTTTTGCACCACGATCTCGTTCCTACCGCAGATCCTAAAGATAGTAAAAACGAAGCACGCGCGAGATGTGTCCATGGGGATGTATGTTGTACTCATGATAGGTATAGCGTGCTGGCTTATCTATGGCATTTCAATTAAGGAATTTCCGCTTATTGTGACCAATAGTGTAACAATTATTTTATGTCTCGTCATTATCGGTATGAAAATAGCATACGGTAGAGACAAGAACTAAGGATTCGGCGACGCGTATGAAAATTCTCATTACAGGTGCTACGGGGTTTATCGGCGGTCGATTAGCCAATCGATTAAAGGAACTTGGACATGATGTTGTGTGTCTGGTAAGGCAGGAGAGCAACACCGCACGTCTTGAAAAAATAGGTTTGCCACTTATTTTTGGCAATATCAGAAACGGTCGTGAGATAAGTGAACTTTTTCTTCGAGAAAAGCCAGAAATTGTTTTCCATTGCGCGGCTCGTGTTAAAGATAAAGATGATGAGGTTTTGTTCAAAACAAATGTTCATGGCACGGCGAATGTTTGCGCGGCATGTTTTAATAGTTCCGTAAAGCGTCTCGTATATTTAAGTTCTGTCGCGGTTATAAGCGGTAACCCTGATGTGCCGCTTACAGAAGGCTTACCATACTCTGCTACAGCCATTTACGGAAAATCTAAAATAGAAGCGGAAAAAATAGTCCTTGAGTACCGGGAAAAAGGTCTTCCGATCGCTATTATAAGACCATCCATGGTCTATGGTGAAGGTGAGCCGCATGCCATGAGCCGGATACTTGATCTTGTAAGTAAAAAACGATTACCTATACCGGTTTTCTCGGGTATAAAAGATAAACTGGGTCTTGTATGTGTGGATAATGTGGTTCAAGCTTTAGAGCTGGCAATGGAAAAAGATGAGGCTTTAACCGGAACATTTTTTATCGCCGACAAAGAAATCATAACGATCAGACGTTTTATTGAGATCCTAACGGATGAGCTGGGGCAAGGAAAACCGATAGCTATTCCGGAGTGGCTTGTTAGACTCGCTCTTTTACTACCTTCGGTTAAAAGGCGTTTTAACCGTATATTTAAAGACAGGGTATACGATATAACACGAGCCGTAACTATTTTAGGATATGATCCCGCTGTCTCGACAGAAGAAGGTTTAAGAAGGACGGTTAGGGCTTGGCAAAAGAGCCATCAGCCGTCAGCTGTCAGCCATCAGAACAAAAATGGTGGATCCGGTTTTGATCTGGACCAAATTTGATAAAACTAGAAGCTAAAGGCTGAGAGAAGAAGGAAGAGGGACGAAAGTAGTTTTTAGTCGTTAGTCGTTAGTCGTTAGTCGTTAGAGCTTAGTAAACACACTAGAAACTACAAACTAATAACTGCAAACTAAATGCTAAAGAGCGTAGAGTGGATAGGTAAAGTAGTTGTTAGTAAACACACTAAAAACTAGAAACTAAAAACTGCAAACTAAACGCTAATTGAAATACTATACACATGAAAATTCTATTACATATATGTTGCGGGGTATGC
>CAYZXR010000038.1:0-5203 GCA_964482475.1 uncultured Planctomycetia bacterium
GGGTAGAAGGCGCAAAGAGGACAACATACGTTCTCTTCGCCGTGTTCACCCCTGTACCATTTTGTTTCACAGGTCCAGTAATTTCGGCACTTTTCACAACAATAAAGTTTTTTTGGTTTTCTTTTCAACATAATATATCTTTTCGAATTTCACCTTCGGTAAATTTATAACTTAATAATATAACAAAAAAAGTTGGGGGTCAATGGAAAAGAGGATTAGACAGGGAAGAGGGAAGGGGGAAGAGGCGAAAGGCGAGAGGCAAGAGGCGAGAATAATGGCTATGAGCTCTGCCTCTTTTCTTAGCCACTCGCCTCGTGTCACTAGTTTTTTTCTGATAACTGGGCACTGTTAGCGGATGGCTGATAGCTATGACAGCACATTGACAAACATGGCGGGGCATGTATAATGGATGGGCGACAAAACTGTACTAAAAAGGGCAAAAAACATGAAAACACTGACTTTTCCGGGTGGAATACATCCGAAATATAATAAAGATATAAGCGTAAGGGAGCCTTTGCGGGATATGGATATTCCTAGTGAGGTAGTCATTCCGCTGTCACAGCATATAGGAGCACCTAACAAACCTCTTGTTGCAAAGGGAGACTATGTCGAAGAGGGGCAGGTTTTGGGCATAAGTGACAGTTATGTTTCGAGCCCCGTACATGCTTCTGTTTGTGGAACGGTGAAAGAGATAGGAAAAAGATTTCATCCGGTATTTGGGGCCACTTTGTCAGTTGTGGTAGAAACCGACAAAAGCAAGAGTCCAAAGGTATACAACGAGACCACGCTGAGCGATCTTCCCCCAGATGTACTTATTGGTAAGATAAAAGATTCTGGGATAGTAGGGATGGGAGGAGCGGCATTCCCGACACATGTTAAGTTGGCGATACCCGAGGGAAAAAAAATAAAGACCTTGATCATTAATGGCGCTGAATGTGAACCGTTTCTGACATGTGACCACACATTGATGGTGCGTAAAACAGCAGAAGTGCTTAAGGGGATCGAACTTATTGCGCAGATAGTCAGGCCTGAAGAAATATATATCGCTATTGAAGATAACAAAAAATCGGCGCTTTTTGCTTTCCAAAAGATAATAAATTTCTCTAAACGTCAAATCATAAGAGACATTCGGCTAGTTCTCCTCAAAACGAAGTATCCACAAGGCGGGGAAAAACAGCTAGTTAAGGCAATAACCGGGATGGAGGTTCCCCCTGGCAAATTGCCGTTGGATGTCGGATGTCTTATCCAGAACGTGGGGACCGCGTATGCTATTTACGAATCAATTTATCGGGGAAAGCCGCTTATAGAAAGAATTGTTACCATCTCCGGTGATTGTCTTGAAAAACCGGGCAATTATGCAATACGGGTCGGAACTACAATAAAAGAGATGATAGAGTCTCAGGCCATAGCATTTACAAAAGAGCCTAAAAAGGTGATTGTGGGCGGCCCAATGATGGGGTTTTCTCAACCACAACTGGATGCTCCTGTTTTGAAAAGTACTTCCGGAATATTGTTTCTGTCAGAAGATATAACTGAAGAGCTCAAGGAAGGGAGCTGTCTTAAGTGCGCGAAATGTATTGATGTGTGCCCATTAAGACTCAGCCCTACGGAAATAGTGAGAAATGTTCGTGTGAAAAGATGGGACGCAGCGGAAAAATTGCATATTTCCGATTGTATGGAATGTGGCGCATGTGCGTATTCATGTCCCGCTCGCATTCCGTTGGTGCAGTATATGAAGGAAGGGAAAGCAGCACTAAACAAAAGAAAACAATGAAGAAATTAATAATAAACGCATCGCCGCATGTAGCTTCTCCAATAGATACGCGGTTTATGATGAAAGGTGTGATTAAGGCGTTGATACCGGCTATTATTGCCAGTTTTTATTTTTTCCGTATTCAGGCTGTTAGTGTTATTGTTGTCACGGTTGTTGGGTGTGTTATAACAGAATATCTTTTTCAAAAGTGGCAGGGCCGAGAAGTTTGCATTGGTGATTATAGCGCTGTTGTAACAGGATTACTACTGGCAATGATTCTTCCGCCGGCAATTCCTTTATGGATGGCTTTTCTTGGCGGGGTTTTCGCGACTGCCATGGGAAAAGAAATATTTGGCGGATTGGGAAACAACATCTTTAATCCCGCACTTCTCGCGCGAGCGTTTCTGATGGCGGCTTTCCCCATTGCGCTTACTACATGGACCACACCTGTTACACTTGAGGCCATGACTACCGCGACTCCTCTTGGCTTAGCGAAATTCAACCATGTCTTTACTGATTCTGTCCCCATGTTTATGGGAAATATAGGCGGATCGCTTGGTGAGACGTCCGCAATCGCACTTCTTATCGGATTTGTATATCTTTTGTGGAAAAAAATAATAGATTATAGAATTCCTGTTGCGTATGCGGTAACCTTATTATGTTTTTCAGGTATAACCTACGCAATCAGTCCGGATAAGTTTTACCCGCCGGTGTTTTGTCTTTTTGCCGGTGGGTTTCTTATAGGGGCGATATTTATGGCTACGGATCCTGTGACAACGCCTGTGACAAAGAAGGGAAGATGGGTGTTTGGAATAGGGTGCGGGCTCATAACGATGACTATCAGATTGTGGGGAGGATTACCGGAAGGTGTTATGTATTCGATTCTTTTTATGAACGCTTTCACGCCGCTTATAAATCGCGTGACGAGGCCGCGCAGATATGGCGTAAGGAACGGAAAATAAAGGAACAAATTAAATGAAAAACAACGCGATAAAGATGATAACCGCGCTAGCGGTTGTAGCAATAATTTCCGGAATTTCGTTAGCGGCTGTATACAAATACGCTATGCCTAAAATAGAAGTGAATGTTAAAAACGAAACAACAAGCGCAATTGAAAACATTTTCCCCGAGGGGAAAGATATAAAACCTGTAAAAGGTGACGAGAATATGTTTTCTGTAAAAGATAAAAGCGGAAAACTTCTAGGATACGCACTCATAGCCGAAGGCAATGGGTATCAGGGGACTATTAAAATGGTAGCTGGAGTGGATGAGAACTTCAAGACAATGAGCGGGATGGAAGTTCTTGAGTCGCAGGAAACTCCCGGACTTGGCGCGGAAATAGCTAACAAACCGTTTGCCGGACAGTTTACCAATCTTGTGATAACGCATGAGATAGAATATGTAAAGAATCAGAAAACCACGCAGCCATATCAGATCGAAGCGATTACCGGCGCGACAATTTCATCTCGAGCGGTTGTGAATATTTTGAATCAAAGTATTGATGAAGCGCGAAAAGCTTCAAAAGGCGGAAAATGATCAAAGATTTTACAAAAGGTCTTTGGAAAGAGAATCCTATCTTTGTACAGGTTTTGGGAATGTGCCCCACGTTGGCCGTTACAACAAAGGCTCTCTTCGGGCTTTCCATGGGCATGGCTACAATGTTTGTCTTGGTATCCTCCAGTATAGTTATTTCGCTTATACGACGTTTTGTTCCCGCACAGGTCAGGATACCGATGTTTACTGTAATTATAGCGACTTTTGTGACGGCCGCGGACTATTTTCTCAAGGCTAATTTTTACCAGATATCCAAAGCCCTCGGGCCTTATGTGCCATTAATCGTTGTCAACTGTATCATCCTTGGCCGAGCGGAGGCCTTTGCCTCTAAAAACAATATAGCTAGATCTTTTTTAGATGCCCTTGGAATGGGCATTGGATTTACATGCGCGCTAATTGTATTAGGCTCGGTCAGAGAAGTTCTTGGATCTGGGACGATTTTCGGATACGCGGTGATGTGGGGAGGTTTCACGAAATGGGTGATCATGGTGCTTCCGGCGGGAGCGTTCTTAACCCTCGGACTTTTGGTCGGCCTGTTCAATGTGATTAACAGTAGAATGGAAGCAAAAAGAGCCGGGTGTAAATGATTATAGAACAACTCATTCTGATATTGATAGCGGCGAGCATAACTAATAATTTTGTGCTGACGTATTTTTTGGGGATCTGCCCTTTCATTGGTGTAAGTAATAAAGTGGAAAGCGCGGTTGGCCTTGGCTTGGCAACTACTTTTGTTATGACTTTAGCCGCGACAGTAACCTGGCTGATTTATCAATATGTGTTGGTGAAATTTAACTTGGTCTTTCTTCAGTATGTCACATTCATTATAGTGATAGCGTCTCTTGTGCAGTTCGTAGAAATGTTCATCAGAAAGACATCACCACAACTCTACAAAGCACTTGGAATATTCTTGCCACTAATTACCACTAACTGTGCGATATTGGGACTCACGCTTTTTATGGTTTTAAGGAAATATTCTTTTCTAGAATCAGTAGTATTTGGTTTAGGGGCAGGAATAGGGTTTACACTTGCGCTTGTTCTTATGGCGGGGATAAGGGAAGAACTTGAGTTCGCGAAGATTCCGGAAGCTCTGAAGGGGGCAGGAATAACATTGATATTGGCGGGCATGTTAGCACTCGCATTTATGGGATTCGGGGGGATTATAAGTGGGTAATATTTATGTGTTAGCACTTTTAAGTATGACTGGACTTGCTGTGTTTTTCGCGGCGGTGCTGGCGTTCGCTGATAAAAAACTTAAAGTTGAGGATGACCCTAAAGTGGCGGTGATAACGGATCTTTTGCCAGGTGTTAATTGTGGTGCTTGCGGGTTTTTGAGTTGTCATGATTTTGCTGAACATCTTGTGAGCGATGGCATCGATCCAAGCCTATGTCGGGTAGTAGCCGAAGCCAATCGAAAGACAATATACGACATAATAGGCAAAGAGGAAAAAGATACGCATCCTAGAATTCCCTTAGTATTATGCGCGGCCGAATGCGAGCAAAAAGAGCCGGAAGCCAAATATGTTGGAATCGCGACCTGCGCGGCGGCCGAACTTGTTTTCGGTGGTGGAATGAAGTGCACATACGGATGTCTCGGATTTGGGGATTGCGCGGTAGCTTGTTCTTTTGACGCGTTTCATATGGAAAATGGATTGCCGAAGGTTGACACAAAAAAATGTACAGGTTGTGGAAAGTGTGTCGAAGCTTGTCCGAGAAATATCATAGAGATGCAAGAGAAGAAAAATGAAAAATTGTTTTATGTAGCGTGTAGCTCAAAAGATGATATGATGACGACGAGAAAAACATGTTCAGTAGGATGTATTGCTTGCGGTGTTTGTGTTAAGTTGTCCAGTGATGGACTTTTTCAAGTAGAGAATAATCTTGCACAGGCGGACTATT
>CAYZXR010000038.1:5303-9361 GCA_964482475.1 uncultured Planctomycetia bacterium
TTGTCCAGTGATGGACTTTTTCAAGTAGAGAATAATCTTGCACAGGCGGACTATTCAAAGCAGAAAGACGCGGCTTCTCTTTTGGCGATCGCGTCTAAATGTCCAGCAAAGGTGATCAAAGAGGCGTAACCCGAACGATAAAATATGAATATAGCGGTTTTTGTATCAGGAAATGGAAGCAATCTCCAGGCGCTTATTGACGCTGAACACTCCGGAAACCTTTCCGATGGAGAAATAAAATTAGTGGTATGTGATCAGCCGGATGCTTTCGCGCTGATCCGTGCACAGAAAGCTGATATCCCGGTATTTTTGCAAGAAGGGAAAGGGTATGCTTCGCGTGAAGCGTATGACCAATCGATTATACAGCGCCTCAAGAAGGATAAGATAGAGCTGATTGTATTAGCGGGGTTCATGCGAATTTTAAGCGGGCATCTTGTCAATGAATACAAAAACAAAATATTAAACATACACCCTGCGCTTCTGCCGGCATTTAAGGGAGCAAACGGTATTAAGGACGCATACGAAGCCGATGTTGATGTTACCGGGGTAACGGTTCATTTCGTGACCGAAGAACTTGATTCCGGACCCGTTATACTGCAGGAGAAGGTTCCTATTGAAAAAGATGATACGCTTGAGGAGCTGGAAGAGAAGGTTCATAAAGTTGAACATGAAATGTATCCCGAAGCGGTGAGGATGTTTATCGATGGAGAAATAAAATAGTTTATGGTGATTTGTAGGGGCGGGGTCACCCCGCCCTTGATAAGGACGAAAACAAGAAAAGGAGAAGTGATGGCTACTAAAATTTCAAAAATAACAGCACGTGAAATAATGGATTCAAGAGGCAATCCCACAGTAGAAGTGGACATAACACTTGAGGACGGTTCTTTTGGAAGAGCCGCAGTCCCGAGTGGAGCATCTACCGGAGTGCATGAAGCGGTTGAATTGCGCGATGGAGATAAAGCACGCTATATGGGGAAAGGTGTAAGCAAGGCGGTAGGGAATGTTAACGGCGAAATAGTAGCTAAGATAGTCGGAATGGATGCTGCTAATCAAGAAGAACTGGACAATGCATTGATAGCTCTTGATGGCACGCCGAACAAGGGCCGCTTAGGAGCTAATGCGATATTGGGTGTTTCCATGGCGGCAGCTAAAGCCGCGGCCACTTCAAAGGGCTTGCCGCTTTTTCAATACATTGGTGGGGATAACGCGTGTATGCTACCAATCCCGATGCTGAACATTTTAAACGGTGGGGAGCATGCTGACAACAACGTGGACATACAGGAATTCATGATAATGCCTACCGGTGCGCCTTCATTCAAAGAGGCTCTACGTATGGCGTCTGAAATTTTTCATAACCTCAAAAATATTCTTCAGGCTAAAGGTTTGGCAACATCTGTTGGAGATGAAGGAGGATTCGCTCCGAGCCTTGGATCAAACGAGGAAGCTGTAGAAGTTATTTTGGAAGCTATTACCGCCGCCGGATATGAAGCAGGAAAAGATGTCAAAATAGCACTTGATCCGGCATCAAGCGAATTTTTCAAAGACGGGAAATATGTACTTGAAAATGAAGCAAAGCCAGAAAAAACTCCAAGTGAAATGGCCGATTTTTACGCGGACTGGGTGGAGAAATATCCTATCGTATCAATTGAGGATGGTATGGCAGAAGATGACTGGGAAGGGTGGAAGATACATACCGATAAGCTTGGTGATAAGATCCAGATTGTTGGAGATGATCTTTTTGTAACAAATACCGAAAGGTTGCAAGAGGGGATAGACAAAGGTATAGCGAATTCAATCCTTATTAAAGTAAACCAAATAGGGACATTGACGGAAACGCTTGCGGCTATCAAAATGGCTAAAGACGCCGGGTATACTGCTGTTATATCTCACAGGTCAGGAGAGACAGAAGACACAACTATTGCGCATCTTGCGGTTGCTACCGGTGTGGGACAGATTAAGACTGGATCAACCAGCCGGACAGATCGTGTTTGTAAATACAATGAGCTTTTGCGTATCGAAGAGCTGCTTGGCGCGAAGGCCATATACGGGGATCCGGAATGGAAAGGAAGAAAATAATATTCGGGATTATTGCAATCATTGTAATGTTGGTTGTAGTTTTTTTCCCGAGATTTTCGGAGCTTCAGAGACTGCGTGAGGAGAATGTAAATATTAAAAAAAGCATTATCCTATTAGAGCAGGACAATGAAGCATTGACCGAAGAAGTTTGCAGGATGGAAGAAGATCCTAATTATGTTGAACAAAAGGCCCGGGAAAAACTAGGCATTATAAAGAAGGGTGAGTATATTTACAAAAAGTCCGGCGGTTAGAAGAGAGGAACCGCCGGACTTTATCCAATCCAATTAATCCTTCGATGGCGCCCTTGCCGGTACAGACAAGCGCGGATACGGCAGAAGCGAAAGCAAGATTTTCTTTTTTCTCAGCAAAAAACCTTTCCTTACCGACAGTCAAATATCGAAACAGAAGACCCGCGGTGAAGCCATCTCCGGCTCCGATAGTATCGCTTACCTTTACTTTGAATGCCGGATGAAATACTATGTGAGTCCCATCCCAATAAAAAGCTCCACCGTCCGAGAGTGTCACTACCATTTCACCTTTTAAACTATCAAGAATTTTTTTCACCGCGCTGGATAAAGATCGACATCCAGTGATACCGACAGCGTCATAAGCGCTTAATTTTAAAAGATCCACATGAGGTAAAATATTGTGTATTCTTTTGCGGGCTGTACGCTTATCTGATATTCTGTGATCACGCCAGTTGGGGTCATATGACACAAAGGCTCCCTTAGCGCTTGCTTTTTTGATGTAAGAAAGGATGACAGCGGCATTATGGTCGTCATATGTAAATATTGAACCGGCATGAAAAACTGGCATTTTCGCGAAAAGAGGTGCCGGTAAGTCGGTGTGTTTTAAGGCTGATGCAGGACCTCTGGGCGTGTAAAACACATAAGAGGAATCACCTTTTTCGTCTATGCGCGCGAAAGCCAGTGAGGTGTTAATGAGTTTTTCGCGGACAACGTGTTCTGTGTCGAGGCCTTCTCTTCGAAGAGTTTCCAGAAGATTGTCGCTTAAGAAATCCACTCCAGTTTTTGATATAATTGATACGGGAATGCCCAGGCGTTTGAGGAGCAGACCAGTATTACAGGCGGATCCTCCGGGACGGGCATAAAAATCCGGTCTTTTTGGAATATTTCTGTTCCTGGAGATTAAGTCGAAAGCTATATTGCCGCAGCAGAAGACCCGTTTATTCATTTAGACTCATTGGGATTAAGACGTTTCAGTATTTCCTGTCCAAGATGTCCACAGACGTATTCTATAAGACAAAAGGCACTATTTTTATCCACATTCTGAAAACGGACACCTATGTCAAAATTACCAGGTTCTTCCTTGATGGGGAGGCACCATCGAACTTCACCTTTGATGAAAATAGAGTTTGGTTTTTCCGGAAACAAAACTTCAAGGTCAAGGATTACTCCTGGAGCAAGTTCCTCATTGGAAGTGAGCAGCATGCCCTCGGCGCCAACATTTTTTCCTACCGCACGAAAGAGTTTCTTAGGGGTTTCTTCGTCGCTTGTTTCGACGATATTGAAATTTATGTCGGTTCTAAAATCGAGTCGTACACATTTCCGCTTATTGTCATAATTCTTATCAGACATGTCAAGTTCCTCCCCTTACAGTATTCAGCCGTCGATATCTTTAAGGAGATCTCCGGCGAGGTTCCCGCAGACGTATTTTATAAGCATTTGCAGATGGTTTTTATTGATTCCCAGAAATTTGACCCCGGTATCGAAAAATTCTGGCACTTCACCATGTTTTTCCGCGTGGCGACACCATTTAACTTCACCTTCAATAGGTATTGGGTGTTCTTCTCCCGGGAAGTCGATCTTCATGGTTAACTTTGTTCCGGGTTCCAACCTTTCGCTGGAAATAAACAGAATACCTTCGGCACCGATATTTTTGCCAAGAGCTTGGAATTCTTTTGCTGCCGAACTGCCATCTTTTTTCTTAGCGCAAGCAATTATTCTACTTTGCATGGCAAT
>CAYZXR010000039.1:0-9266 GCA_964482475.1 uncultured Planctomycetia bacterium
TTACGGTGTATGATATAGATCGTGTGTATGTCACGGCTAACGATTTAAAAGAGGGGATATAAATATGGGCGAGAAGAAAGTAATCATAGCGCCAAGTATTTTATCGGCGGATTTCAGCAAACTGGGAGAAGAGATAAAAGCTATTGAGAATGGGGGCGCCGACTGGGTCCATATTGACGTGATGGACGGTCTATTTGTTCCCAATATTACAATAGGACCCCTTGTTGTAGCGGCAATAAGGCCGATTACGAAGATGTTTTTTGACGTACACTTAATGATAGAGAATCCGGAGAAATATGTGGACTCTTTTATTGATGTCGGTGCTGACATGGTTACGTTTCATGTAGAGGCCTGTTGCAATCCGGAAGAAATAGTGGATAAAATAAAGGGGCGCGGTAAGAAAGCCGGTGTCTCAATAAAACCCGGCACAGATATTTCCAGTTTGGACACGATTTTGGAGAAGCTGGATATGGTGCTTATTATGACAGTTGAACCCGGATTCGGTGGACAGTCCTTCATGACTGACCAAATGGAAAAAGTTAAACAGATACGCGAGAAGTTCGACGGTCTTATACAGGTTGATGGTGGAATAAATCCGAAAACCGCGCAAGTCGCTGTTTCATCCGGTGTAGATGTGCTGGTGGCCGGTACTTCTGTGTTTGGTCGAGATGATTACGCGAAGGCCATTGAGGAACTAAGAGGACAATAGAAAATTAATAATGACCCAGCAGGAGGCAAAGATGGGAAAGATTGAATTTGGAACTGATGGATGGAGAGCGATAATAAGTGAGGATTTTACTTTTGACAATGTCGCGATAGTGGCGCAGGCCATTGCGGATTTTATTAAATCTAAGAAAGGTCCGATCTACAGTAAACGCAAAGTTGTAGTGGGATATGATACGCGTTTTCTTTCAGACAAATATGCCGAAATAACCGCCCGTGTTTTAGCTGCTAATGGGATCAAAACCGTTTTGTCAGATAACCCGTGTCCTACTCCCTCGGTAAGTTTTTATATAAAGAAGTACCGCTTGACCGGTGGAGTAATGATCACGGCCAGCCATAACCCTCCTGTGTATAATGGCGTGAAATATAAAGGGTACTTTGGTGGTTCGGCGGGAAGTGACATAATTGACGCCATTGAGGCTCGCCTCTATAAAAAACCTGTTAAAGATATGTCATTTTCTGAGGCTGTCAGCAAGGGGAAAGTTACGGTTAAGGATATCATCAGTCCCCAGTTAGCGTTCATAAAAAAGTATGCCGATATGAAAACGTTGAAAAAAGGCAAACTTAAAATTCTTGTCGACTCAATGAATGGGACTGGCGGAACATATCTAGGAGATATCCTGAAAGGCACAGGGATAAAAGTTGATTATATGTACACGGATAAGAATCCGGGTTTCCATGGCAGGGCCCCTGAGCCTAACGCGGCACATCTGAAAGAGCTTATGAAGGGTGTAAAAAAGGGCAAGTATGATCTTGGTGTGGCCACAGATGGCGACGCGGACCGTGTAGCTATTGTTGATGGAAGCGGCAAAATATTGACAGGACACAAGGTGATGGCATTGCTTCTTAAACATCTTATTGAGAATCGTAAGATGCGTGGTGGTGTCATTCAGACTGTTTGTGGAACGGGATTGATCAACAAAATGTGCCGCGAGTATGGCATAAAGGAATACGAGACTCCCGTAGGATTTAAATACATATGTGACTTGATGGGGAAAAAGAATGTTTTGCTTGGTGGTGAAGAGACAGGCGGTATAGGCTTTAAAAACTATATACCTGAAAGAGATGGATTTCTTTCTGCGCTCCTTATAATGGAGCTCGTTATAGTTTCAAAAAAACCACTTAAGGATATTGTCACGGCTTTAAATAAAAAATACGGCAATTACGTGTATGAAAGAGAAGATGTTCTTTTCCCGAAGGCCAAACGAAAGAAGAT
This sequence comes from uncultured Planctomycetia bacterium, assembly GCA_964482475.1. Lineage (GTDB taxonomy): Bacteria > Omnitrophota > Gorgyraeia > Tantalellales > Tantalellaceae > JAHJBY01. The sequence continues at coordinate 1,940 of CAYZXR010000039.1, forward strand.
CACCGGAGGATTAAAGAAAAACCCTCTCAAGAAGATTATGGAGAAAGAGGTTGTAGAATTAAATGATTCCGATGGATTTAAGTTTATTTGTAAGGATGGAACATGGCTTCTTATCAGATTGTCAGGAACAGAACCTAAACTTAGGATCTATAGTGAAACACCATCGGTAAAGCAATCACTAAAATACATAGAGTTCGGTAAAAAATACGCGTTCTCTTTAATGAAAAAATGAATAAAATAGACCGAGTAAGAAACTTTTGTATTATCGCGCATATCGACCATGGTAAATCCACGCTGGCCGACAGAATGATTCAGGCTACGGATACTGTAGAGCGTAGGGACTTTCGCGATCAATTTCTGGACACTATGGATCTGGAGAGAGAGCGTGGAATAACCATAAAATCAAGTGCGGTAAAAATAGAATATAAAGCGGAAGATGGCAAGACGTATCATCTCAACTTGATCGATACGCCCGGACATGTCGATTTTACATATGAGGTCTCAAAATCAATCGCTGCTTGTGAAGGTGCCCTGATACTTGTTGATGCCGTTCAGGGGGTTGAAGCTCAAACGATAGCTAATTTTTATCTTGCGCTTGAACATGACTTGGTAATCATTCCGGTTATTAATAAAATTGACTTGAAGAGCGCGAGGATAGACGAGATAAAACTTCAGATGATAGATGTACTCGGTGCTGACGAAGATGATATTATTTTAGCTAGCGCGAAAGATAGCATAGGGATTAAAGAAACGCTGGAGGCTGTAGTTGCGCGCGTGCCTCATCCGGTTGGAAATAAGAAAGAGCCTTTGCAGGCGTTGATATTTGATTCGTCCTATGATACTTATCGTGGTGTAATTGTTTATGTGAGAATAGTGAATGGTCACATAAAAACCGGTATGCAAGTGGAGATGATGAATACCAACATGCGGTACGAGGTAAAGGAAGTTGGTATTTTCACCCCTAAAGAAGTGGTTGTAGATGAACTGAGCTGCGGGGAAGTTGGTTACATTATCTGTAATATCAAGGATGCGAGTGAGGTAGAGGTTGGCGATACAATCACAGATTCACGGGTCCCTGCGAAAGAGCCTCTGCCTGGATATAAACAAGTGAAACCAATGGTGTTTAGTGGTATATATCCCGTATCCAATGAAAATTATGCGGAGCTAAAAGACGCTATGGAAAAACTCAGACTTTCCGATTCGTCATTTCTTTATGAAGCCGATACTTCAGCCGCGCTCGGGTTTGGTTTTAGGTGCGGCTTTCTCGGGCTTTTACATATGGAGATAGTCCAGGAACGGTTGGAAAGAGAGTTTGGCTTGGACCTTATTTTAACATCTCCAAGTGTGAACTATAAAATAACATTGACCAATGGAAAAACATACGACATAGATAACCCGACAAAATATCCTGATAAGGAAAAAATAGAAGCTGTAGAAGAGCCGTTCGTTCATTGCAGTATATTCGCACCGAGTTCTTCGCTCGGAACGCTCATGAAGTTATGTGAAGGAAAAAGGGGAGAATTTGTAAGCACAAAATATCTGGACACTACAAGAGTGCAGCTAACATACAATATGCCCTTAGCTGAGATCGTTATAGATTTTTATGATAAGATCAAGTCCTCAACCCAAGGGTATGGTTCGTTAGATTATGATCTTGCGGGGTACAGGAAATCCGACATAGTAAAACTGGAGATACTGATAAATTCCGAGCCATGTGACGCTCTTTCATCGATCGTACACAGAGATAGGGCTAGGGCAAGAGGGCTGGAGCTAGTAAAGAAACTTAGGGAAACCATTCCTAAGCATCTTTTTAAGATAGCTATACAGGCAGCTGTTGGAGGGGGAGTTATAGCGAGGGAGACAGTCTCAGCGTTAAAGAAGAATGTGACAAGCAAATGTTATGGTGGTGACATAACTCGTAAAAGAAAATTGTGGGACAAACAGAAAGAAGGAAAAAAGAAGATGAGAAGAATAGGTAATGTTGATGTTCCGAAAGAGGCCTTCTTGAAAGCTATGAGGGTAGCATGAGTTTCTCAACTAGAAAATGGAGTTATTGGTGGCATGAATGGATAAAGCCGATACTAATTGCGGCTATTCTGGCTATGTTTATCCGGACATTCATTGTTCAGCCATTTAAAATTCCGTCGAGTTCAATGTTTCCGACACTGAAGCCCGGGGACAGGATATTTGTTAGCAAATTTTTATATGGAGCTAAGGTGCCGTTGACGGATATTTCACTGCCTGAAGTGCGAAGTCCGCAGCTTGGAGATGTCGTTGTTTTTCTGTCGCCTATAGAAAAGAAAAAATATCTTGTTAAGCGTTTTATCGCCAGTGGAGGGCAAAAGCTTGAGATCAAGAAAGGAAATATTTTCATAGACGGCGTTAAGGTCGAAAATAGTCCTATGAACAGGTTCTTTTATTATAACCGGGGTGAATACGGCGCCGAAGGCGAGGTAATATCGATTCCCGAAGATCATTTTTATGTATTGGGTGACAATAGCGCAAATTCCATGGATTCCAGATATTGGGGATTTGTTCCAAACAAAAACATGGTTGGGAAGGCGTTTGTAATACATTGGCCTATTCGAAGAATGCGTCTTCTGGGAGAGGGAAATTAATCGAAAATGAAGATTAGAAAGGGTGAAAAATGAACTGGGCGAATAGATTAACAGTAACTAGAATTGTGCTTGTTCCAGTGTTTATCTTATCAATATTGTATTACAGGCTCAATGTGGCTTTTGTGATTTTTCTTATCGCCGCAGTGACAGATGGATTGGATGGATATATAGCGAGAACTAGGAATGAAAAAACACGGTTTGGAGCCGTTTTGGATCCTATAGCCGATAAACTTCTTGTTGGTAGCGCGTTTATTTGTTTTAGTATAGTGACCAATCTTCCAGCTCATCTAAAGATGCCTATATATGTGCCGCTTATAATCATAAGTAGAGATGTTATAATACTTACAGGGGCGCTTGTTATATATCTTTTGGCGGGAAAGATAGACATAAAACCTACTGTGCTTGGTAAGCTTACTACTGTTTTTCAAATGCTTACTATCATATTGGTACTGCTACGTTTTCAGTATTCTAGCTGGGTATGGAATATAGCGGTTGTTTTTACTGTAATCTCGGGTTTGGATTATCTCAGAATAGGGGCAAGGCAGGTAAATGAAAAAACACGTTAATATTGTTCCATCTATATGTATTGTTGGCAGGCCCAACGTTGGCAAATCTTCTCTGTTCAATCAATTGGTTGGACGCAGGAAAGCCGTTGTGATCGAGGAGTCCGGAACAACACGCGACAGGGTTGAAGCGGTAGTGAATATAAACAGCTACAGCTTCAAAATAGTTGATACCGGGGGATACCTTGAAAATGATATAGATGAACTTTCCAGTCAAGTTAAAGATCAGATATACATGGCTGTAAAAGAGGCTTCCCTTGTGGTCATGGTCACGGATGCCATTGATGGAATAGTGCCGGCTGATCGTCAGGTTGCGGATATATTACGGAAAACTGGACAACCTGTAATCCTTGCTGTGAACAAAGCCGATAATAAAAAATTTGAAAATGAAGCAGTTGAATTTTATGCGTTTGGTTTTGGCACCCCGATTAGCATTTCATGCCTCCACCATAAGGGATTGAAGGAGCTAAAAAAACAGATTGTTGTTTCGGCAACTAGCCTTTTGGATCATTCCAGACCGGACGAGTCGGGGTCGATCAAAATCGCGGTAGTTGGCAGGCCTAATGTCGGCAAATCCTCATTTGTTAATTATCTGTTAAAAAAAGAGCGTGTGATTGTTAGCGATATCCCTGGGACAACGAGAGATTCCATAGACTCTAAGTTTACTCATGATGGTGATGAGTATATTTTAATAGATACTGCTGGAATCAGGCATAAACGAAAGATAAAAAGTGTAGTTGACACATTCAGCATGATGCGTTCAAAAGAGTCCATAAAGAGGGCTGATGTGGTGATGTTGTTGCTTGATGCTGCGGACGGTATGACTAGCGATGATTCTGGTATCATAGATCTCATTGAAGAGAGTGGAAAGGCATGTATTGTTTTTGTAAATAAATGGGATCTTGCCAAGGAAGCAGATGGTGTTACGGTGGAGGAATATGAAAGACAAATCGTTTATGCTTCTCCTCGTCTCAGAATATTTCCCATATTGTTCATATCGGCTCTAACAGGCAAAGGTGTCCTTAAGAGTCTTTCTGTAGCCAGAGTGCTTGACGCGAACTTAGACCAGAAAGCGGCAACGCCTGTTTTAAACAAACTGTTTCAAGACAATAATCCTTTGTATATTCCGATACCGCGTAGGAAGAAGAGACCCAATTTTTTATACATAACGCAAACATCATGCAGGCCGATAGAGTTTACCTATTTTGTGAATAATCCCCTAACGGTTCTTCCTGTGCATCTAAATTTTATTGAAAATGTACTTAGGGATAATTTGTCTCTAAAGGGATTGGCGATAAAGGTCAATGTAAAAGGAACGAGAAAGGAAAAGAAACGATGACATATTTCCTTGGTGGCCTGATAGCCGCATATCTGTTAGGTTCTATTCCGACAGCCTATATTTTTGGTAAGCTTTTGAAAAACATTGATATCCGAGAATATGGAAGCGGGAATGTAGGTGCCACCAATGTTTTTAGGAGTGTTGGTAAAATTCCCGGGATCATAGTTCTCTTGCTGGATCTTTTAAAAGGTTTGGCGGCGGTTACACTGATTCCGATGTTCCTTGAAAAACTTTCACCGGCGACGGTCGAAAGTTCATCTTTTTGTATTGCGCTTGGGGCGGCGGTCATTGCTGGTCATGTGTGGACCGTATTTTTGCGCTTCAAAGGAGGCAAGGGTGTTGCTACTACCGCCGGCGTTATGGCTGGATTATCTCCGTGGTTGCTACTCGCGTCTTTTATAGTGTGGGCTGTTGTGTTTGGTGTTTGGAAATATGTTTCTTTGGCTTCGATTGTCGCTTCCACTTCATTGCCGATATTCGCCGTTATTGGCGGGGAAAGCTTCTACTTCATACTCTTTTGTGCAGTCCTATGCACAGTGGGTGTATTTGGGCATCGATCCAATATAAGGCGTCTCATCCGTGGGGAAGAGAAGAAGATTCTGTAAATAATGAAAAAGTCAGCAAAACCCCCTTGTATTACACTGGAATTCCTGTATAATAGGTCTTGTTAGCAACACGGAAAGGTATTTTTTCAGATGGTCTTTATAAGAACTTTTAAAAAGTCAATAATTTGAGGTACAGTGATGAAGGAATTAGTTTACAAAACAGTCGATGGAATGCAGCCTCGCAAGAAAGAGATTTCTATCGAAGAAATAGAAGATCGCAAGAAAACACATATTACGAAAAAATGGATGTGTAAGTACTTTGTGAAGTCACGTCGTGAATTTTCAGGCGGAGAGAATATGCAAAGATGGTTGGCGGTACATCAACATAATGGCAGTAATGTAAAAAATTGTCACATTCTTCGTCATTTGGACTCTGAAACAGGGGATGTAAAGATTATATGCAAGGTTATAGGCGAGTTTTTTGTTGTTAAAGGTTTGACTGTCATGAAGATATTGTACGCGAATTCTTTACGGGTACACATGTCACATGCCGAACACGTATAGGAGAAAGTTATGTATATAAACCACGGAACAACTTTCATACACTTAGCCATGGTAGTTTTGGCCTTGGTTAAACTTAGTTCGATCAAGTGCCAGATGGCCATGTGTGAGTTATTGAGTCACAGATAAAAACAATTTACCTCCAAGAACAGGGATGGCATGTTGTCATTCCGAAGTCGGGAACGGATTCGCATTCTGTTCCCGATTTTTTTTAGCCCAAAATTACGTTCAATAATTACCTGCCTGTGGGCTTTTATTGATAAACATAATAATGTAGGGGCACGGCATGCCGTGCCCCTACAGGCTAATCATTTTGGCATTCCATCCTATTGGGGAATTCCCTCTGTCCAATTACATTGACTCTTAATATTATATATGTTAAAATTTTGTCATTATTATGAACAAAGTAGCAGTTATAGGTGACGGTGGCTGGGGAACTGCTTTGGCATTATCCTTGCATTCTAGTGGCGTGGATACGGTTTTATGGAGTTATTCCCCGGAATATGCCGATTTTTTGAAGGAAAACCGAGAAAATGTGAAATTCCTGAAAGGGGTAACTATCCCTGGGGATTTAAAAGTGACTTCGGATGATGCAGAGGTTCTAGATGCCGATATTGCTCTTTTCGTAGTTCCATGTGAATATTTACGTGCGGTTGCGGGTAGATTTGTCGGGGGGAACTTCGACTATATAATAAGCGCTACTAAGGGAGTTGAAAATACAACGCTTGAGAGGCCTTCGGAGATATTGTCCGGGATTTTCAAGGGAACGCCAGTCGGGGTTTTATCGGGTCCTAGTATTTCGGTTGAGGTAGCGAAAAATTTTCCTACTACCGTAGTCTTTGCGGCTGAGAATGGATGGAATAAGAAAGTCCAAAAACTATTAAACACAAAGAGTTTTCGTGTGTATACTTCAAGCGATGTTGTCGGCGTGGAATTAGGCGGTGCTTTGAAAAATGTTATTGCTATTGCCGCCGGTATTTCCGATGGTATGGGTTTTGGTACTAATACGAAAGCGGCGCTTCTGACAAGGGGATTGGCTGAGATAACCAAATTAGGCATTGCCGTTGGAGCCAAGAAAGAGACATTTAAAGGGCTTTCGGGTATTGGGGATCTGGCGACTACATGCATGAGCCCACATAGCAGAAATCGCTGGTTTGGTGAGCAGATAGGAAGAGGACGGAAACCGGAAGAAGTCCTGCGTGAAACAGAGAAAGTAGTTGAAGGTATTGCTACTTCCCGATCAGCATATGAGCTAGCGCAATCACATTCGGTGGATATGCCGATAACGCAGACGGTTTATGAAATTATATACGAGAATAAAGATCCGCGCTCGGCAGTCGAGGAATTGATGACACGCGAGCTTAAAGATGAGGATTAGAATTAAGAGGAGTTGTCGATTTTAATTGGCGAATTTTATGTCGGGATGTAGCGCAGTTTGGTTAGCGTACTTGTCTGGGGGACAAGGGGTCGCCGGTTCGAATCCGGCCATCCCGACCAGTTAAAAAGAGTAGGGGCGAAAAATCTTTCGCCCTAGAACGACAAGATAGGAGTTGTTATGAGATCCATTAACATAGGTTTGATAGGAGCCGGAACGATCGGACAAGGTGTAATTGATTCGGTTATCAAGAATGGCGGGCTTATCGCGGAAAGGACAGGGGTGCTTCCGGTGATAAAGAGTGTTTGTGACACGAACACAAGCAT
>CAYZXR010000040.1:0-3472 GCA_964482475.1 uncultured Planctomycetia bacterium
CGCTCGTTACATAACTTGTTACGTCAGGTACGCTGACCGGGTTATCCGTCTCAACCGCATCGATCACTAGTTGTAAATCAGTTTTAGCCGTATTGACCGTACCAATCAAAGCTGTCTTATTACCGGCAGCTTCAGCCGGGATCCGCGCGATATGCGCGTTGATCGCATCTAACATTGTAGTAAGTTCGGTATAAGTTTTATCGCTCGCCACATAGCTTGCTACGTCAGGTAGGCTGACCGGGTTATCCGCTTCAACAGCGTCGATCACTATTTGCAGATCAATCTTAGCGGTATTGACGTTATTTATTAAGGTAGTTTTATTAGCATCAGCTTCAGCTGGTATACGCGCGATATGCGCGTTTATCGCCTCTAACATTACTGTAAGTTCGGTATAAGTCGCCTCGTCTGTCACATAACTTGCGACATCAGGTACGCTGACAGGGTTATCCGTCTCAATAGCGTCGATCACTATTTGCAGATCAACCTTAGAGGCATTGACACTTTCGATCAATGCTGTCAGATCGTGACCTTCCGCGTCATGTTCGATCACGTTTACAAGGATGTATTGTTCAGCAACGTCATCATACACATATATTTTTTCGAACTGGTATTGCTGACTTTCTCCATAATAATCTGTATATTCTGTCATGTTCCCGAAAGTATCGGTAATTTTCCACAAACGATTTAAGTCTTCATCGTAATACTGGTATATGCTGCCATCCGGGATAGTTTTTGTTTTGATCTTTCCGCTTAAGGGATAGTACGTATAATAATCCCCTGTTGTTACGTCTTGTTTCGCGACAAGATGACCTTGGTTATCATAGTCATATGTTGTGCCGGAAGCGTAGGTAAGTTTTTTGCCAAGATATTCTAATTCAGTAAGGTCATAATAAAACTCCCAGGTGTGAGATAAATTGCCATCAGCTGTGTAATGTTCTTGTTTTTTTACCTTACCGTTCAAATATCTTTCTGTATAAAGATCGTAATCACCGTTTTCATACGTCACCTTGGTATATAGACCGTTTTCATCGCGTTCCCATCGAGTATGCAAACTGCCGTCGGCGTTATGATATTCTTCTACCTTTATGTTACCATTTGCGTAACGTTCGAGATAAACGTACAGACTTCCGTCGGGATATCTTATCCACATATATCGGTTATTCGTATCATATCGGTATCTGAAGCCAGATGCGTAGATAATTACTTTGCCGTAATATTCTGATCCCGTGATGTTGTAAATAAACATCCAGGTGTAAGATAAACTTCCGTCTGCTGTGTAATATTCGTGTGTTTTCAACTCACCGTTCGGGTATCTTTCTGTATAAAGATCATAATCTCCATTTGAGTGTACCGCTTTGGTGTACAGACCGTTTTCATCGTATTCCCAGCGAGTATTCAAACTGCCGTCCGCGTTGTAATGTTCCTTGACCTTTATGACGCCATCAGCGTAGCGCTCGAGGTAAAGGTAATAACTACCATCAGAGTATGTTGTTTTAGTATTCCGATCATTAGCGTCATACTCATATATCATGCCTGATGTATCGGTAAGTTTTTTTCCATAATACTCCACCCCCGCGTCATCGTAATAAAATTCCCAGGTATGAGATAAATTGCCGTCTGCTGTGTAATATTCGTGTGTTTCTATCTCACCGTTCGGGTATCTTTCCGTATAAAGATCACAATCACCGCTTTCATACGTTACCTTTGTGTACAGACCATTTTCATCGTATTCCCAGCAAGTATTCAAACTACCGTCTTCGTTAAGATATGTCTCTACCTTTATACTTCCATCGTCGTAACGTTCGAAAATCCGGTAAAAACTTCCGTCGGAATATCTTATCCACTTACATAGGTTATTCTCATCATATCGGTATGCCAAGCCATCAGCATAGATGATCATTTTGCCAAAATCTTCTAATGTCTCAACATTACACATAAATATCAAGGTGTACGATAAATTGCCATCAGCTGTATAGTGCTCTTGCGTTCTTACCGTACCGTCCGAGTACCTTTCCGTATAAAGATCATAATCACCGTTCGAGTATACTACCTTTGTGTACAAACCGTTTTCGTCGTACTCCCAGCGCGTATGTAAACTGTCATCTGATTTGTAATATTCCACCACTTTTGTGCCACCATCGGCGTATCGCTCAAGATACAGATAATAGCTACCGAACGAGTACGTTACTTTTGTATAACGGTTATTTATGTCATATTCATATGTTGTGCCAGAAGCGTAGGTGATTTTTTTTCCGTAATACTCCAACCCCATGTCGTCATAATAAAATTCCCAAACGTAGGATAAATTATCGTCAGCTCTGTAATATTCTTGTCGCTTTACTGTTCCGTTCGGATACCTTTCTGCATAAAGACAATAATCACCGTTTTCATACGTTATCCGGGTATACAAACCATTTTCATCGTATTTCCAGCGAGTACGCAAACTGCCGTCCGCATTGTAATGTTCCCTTATCTTTATGCCACCATCAGTGTAGCGTTCAGTATACAAATAATAGTTTCCGTTAGGATATGTTATTTTCGTATACTGATTATTTTCATCATACTCATATGCTGTGCCGTCGGCGTATGAATTTATCTTACCGGCATAGTCTCCAATCTCATTGTATAGGTAAGTGATTGAATAATTAAAATTTCCCTGAGAATTATAGTACGAGGTGATATCCAGTTTGCCATCCTCATAATATGTCTCTGTTTTTGAAAGGACATTGTAAGACACGTAGAAGGTTACTTTTGACCAGTTTCCAGGGGAGTAATATTCATATGCGAAAGCCTGGCCGTCCGACCGGGTCTCTTTTAGAAGTTTACCGTAGGTCTTATTATCCCAATCTTCATCTGAGTACTCGTATATTGTGTCATTCGAGATCGTCATTGATGATAACCGTTCGGATGACAAATAATAAGTGTATATTTCCCCTGTTACTAATTCTATTTTCCCTAACGTGTTGTTAGCATAAAAATAAGCGCTTGCGCTATCATCCATAAGTATTGTTTCAGCAATAGTGTTGTCTTCGTTTTTTATATACGCACAACTGAACATACTACCGTCGGAGAGCTCGATGTTGTCCATAAAGAACTCATTGTTAAAATGAAAGACCGTGTCATTTACGTCTCTTGACCAGACAAATTTTTCATCAATTATGGACAACTCACTGCCATCAAGAAAATCTATTTCAGCGTCAAGAATATTGTAGTCTTCATCAAACATAAAGTTTTTAAGCACAGTCCCGTTTTCAAGTGATGTTTCTGTGATAAGAGTATTGGGGGTTTCATCGGGCAGTTCACCGTGAATAAAATTTTCAATCGCCTGTTTTTGAGAGATAAGACTATCCTTGATAGATTGCTGAACTTCGATAGTTTGCGCGGAGACTCCTGAGAATTTTTCCCGCACTGGAGCATCCATCGGAGTTCCGGCGGGCGCCGCCCAAGCTATTTGCTGGCATAAAAAAATCCC